>JAZOUT010000130.1:0-1763 GCA_045658305.1 Candidatus Aphodosoma sp.
AAAAGCAGATGCCGCGGCAAAAAGCCACGACAACGCGCGATATGTTCTGTCTAATGGATTATCTATGACCGCATGGCAGCCATACCCCCCCCTATTTTGGAGAGTAGAAATCGAAGATTCTATGTAGGGCTTGCAGGTCATGTTGTATGGTATATTGTGGAAAATTATTCAAAATTTATTGTTTTGTTTTATTCCCTATTTCGATTTCTCTTACTGTACGCTCAACAACCTCTTCTAATTGATAAGTGGCAACTCCAAGAGGTTTGCAAATATCCCTCAATGACCATTCTACCACAGTTTTATCAGTTGACTTACAAATCACCAGTCCCACAGTAGGATTGTCTCCCTCTCCTTTCATCAACTGATCAACAGCAGTCACATAGAAATTAAGTTTGCCAGCAAACTCAGGAATATATTTTACCGCTTTTAACTCCACTACAACGTATCTATGCTGTGGAATATGATAGAAAATCAAATCTGGATAAAAGGTTTGTCCGCCAGGCATCTGCAGTTCCATTTGGCGTCCGACAAAAGAAAATCCCTGTCCTAATTCCAGCAAGAAGCGAGTAATATTGTTTATCAATGCTTCTTCTAATTGTTTCTCATCGTGTTCTCTTTCAATTTCTAAGAATGCAAAGTTATATGGATTCTTAAGTATCTCTTGTGCCAGTGTCTGCTGCTGGGTAGGAAGTGTATAGTCAAAATTTGTAATCGCCCCGCCTTGGCGAGCAAAAAGGTTACCCTTAATCTCGTCTTCTAATCGTCCTCTACTCCAATTGCCATTGATGACTTGGTTTATATAAAAGAATGCTTCATGAAGCGAGTGGCATTTGGATATGAGTTCTATATGATGTCCCCAAGGTACAAAAGCAAATTTAGCTGGCATCTCTAAATCGTCAGCAGGCTGTTGGCGAATTGTGTTTTCCAATTCGTCAATAACTTGTTGACGATTTATAATAAGCTCATAATAAAATAGATACCAGCGTTTAATGTACTTTAAATTAGTGACAGAGAAGCCTTTTTGTTGAGGGAATGTTTGCTTTAAGTCAATGCTTAATTGATTGTAGAAATCGCTTCCCCACTTGCTTTCTGCTTTAAGCGCAACAATATCTTTACCTAATGACCAATAAAATTCCAGCATGCCATGATTGACATGCACCGCAGCTTTCGCTTGGCTTTGACGATAGCGTTGTTTGAGGTCTGATAACCATTGAATATAGTCAGCATCAACTAACATACTATCTCTTTTTATGAATAGAGGTGTGGTCATTATCTTTGCGTTTTTTTGCAAATCGGCTACAAAGTTACGATTTTTTTCGCACGCGTGCAAAAAAATGACTAAAAATCGTGCAAATTATTTCTGCAAACGATTGCAAAATGGCACAGTCGCAAAATGCTGGACGTTTTCCAGTTCGCTCTATTATGCGGGCTGCGCCCTCGCATTAAGCGACGCTTAGTTTTGTGTCTAACTTTTTGGGTGCACTTCATTTTAAACAGGTTGTACCTTCGGACGCCGCCTGTGTATGGGCAGTCTTATTTCGCTATCGCTCAAACGATTGCTCCATACACATTCCCCCGAAGCTACAGTCGCAAAATGCTGGACATTTTCCAGTTCGCTCGCAATATTTGCAAAAAAAACGGGTTACACCTTTTGCATCCAATCTCCAATACCTCACTTTCAAGCGAGCTTGAGTGAGATATTGAATATTGTATGCAGATAGATAAAATCTATCTTTTTTGCAAATATTGCTCGCTTTTCTTGC
>JAZOUT010000131.1:0-29449 GCA_045658305.1 Candidatus Aphodosoma sp.
GCTGAAATAAACAGAAATAAAGTTGATACTCCTAAAAAGAAGGAGAATGTGTATTATAACTTGCAAGATAGAACGTTACGTGTTGATTTTGAAAAAGATGAACGTATTGACGTTTATAACACTATGGGCAAAAGGGTTATGAGAAAGAAAATTGAGGGAGGGTGTAAATCAATTAGTTGTAATTTGAATGCTGGGATTTATATAGTAACGGCTAAGAATAGTAATACGCATACGAAAATAGTTGTAAAATAATTTTATAAACAGAGAAAAAAAATAGTCAGGTGTCTAGATGTGGATGCCTGATTGTTTTGTGCAATACAAGCAAAAAATTGTTTTTCACAAACATCTACCTTTTTTTCAGTTTTTTTTAGTAACTTTGCATTTTATTTCACATTTTGTAAAAACAAGGTCTATTATGTTTAATTTATCACAAAAAAGTCGTGAGACTATTTTTATTATTTTGTTGTTTTTAGTGCCATTTTTGACACCTGCGACGGCGTTGTTGTCGGGGTTTATTGTGGCGATGACAGTAGGTAATCCGTTTATCCAACACAACAAAATATTTACTAAAATATTGTTGCAAGCATCGGTTGTGGGATTGGGTTTTGGGATGAATTTGACCGAGGCGATGGAGGCTGGAAAAACTGGGTTTGTATTTACTATATTCTCGATTGCGCTGACAATGGGATTGGGATTATGGATTGGTAAGTTATTGAAAGTTAATATAGGTACACGCACATTAGTATCGGGAGGTACGGCAATATGTGGCGGTAGTGCGATTGCAGCAATTGCACCTGTAATAAAGGCAAAAGACAATGATATGACAGTGGCATTGGGGACAATTTTTACATTAAATGCCATTGCATTGTTTGTATTTCCAGTGCTTGGTAACATGCTAGGAATGAGCGATACGGAATTTGGATATTGGTGCGCCATTGCAATACATGATACATCATCGGTGGTAGGCGCAGCAGCAGAGAGAAGTGAATTGTCATTGCAGATTGCGACTACTACGAAATTGATTCGTGCGTTGTGGATTATTCCGTTGACATTGATTATCTCTGTATTTTATAATAGATATAACAAAGAAGAAGGTGGCAAGAGTAAGATTGCAATACCTTGGTTTATATTCCTTTATGTGATTGCAATGGTGATTGCAACATATGTACCACAAGGGGCTGAGTTGTATGAGAAGACGGTTGGTATTGCACGATATGGGATGATTTATACCTTGTTTTTGATAGGTTCGGGATTATCGTGGGCAAGTTTGAAACAGGTGGGTGCGCGTCCGATTTTGTTGGGAGTGATATTGTGGGTAGTGATTTCGGTGATGTCGGCGGTAACTATCATGGGAATTGAAAATTGAAAATTGAGAATTGAAAATTGAGAATTTAAGATAATAATATATTAAAACAGTATAAAATTATGATTGAAAGTAAATTATCACAAGCTGTGGTTGCTGCGGTGAAGTCGCTTTATGGACTTGAAGTAGAAGAAAGTGCAGTGCAACTACAAAAAACACGTAGCGAATTTGAAGGCGATATTACGCTTTTAACATTCCCATTTGTGAAAGCAGCTCGCAAAGCGCCAGAACAAGTGAGTGCTGAAATTGGAGAATATTTGGTAGCAAACGAAAGTTTGGTAGTGAAATTCAATGTTGTAAAAGGTTTCTTGAACCTCTCAATCAACCAACAACATTGGGTGGCTACGCTTAATAATATTAACGCAGATGCAGATTTTGGTCACACTCGCGCTGATGAAAATTCGCCATTGATGATGATTGAATATTCATCACCTAACACAAATAAACCATTACACTTGGGACATATTCGTAACAACCTTCTCGGTTACTCAATCTCACGCATCCAAGAGGCAAATGGTTGGAAAATCGTAAAAACCAATATCGTAAACGACCGTGGTATCCATATTTGTAAATCGATGTTGGCGTGGTTGAAATATGGTAATGGCGAGACTCCAGCTTCAAGCGGTATGAAAGGTGACCACCTCGTAGGCAAATACTATGTGGAATTCGACAAGCACTATAAAGCTGAAGTTAAAGAACTTATGGCTCAAGGCATGGAAGAAGATGAAGCAAAACGCAAAGCTCCGTTGATGGTAGAGGCACAAGCAATGCTCCTCAAATGGGAACAAAATGACCCAGAAGTGCGTGGCTTGTGGAGAGAAATGAACGAGTGGGTGTATGCTGGATTCGATGAAACATACAAGAAAATGGGTGTAGATTTCGACAAAATCTATTACGAATCAGACACTTATCTCGAAGGAAAATCGAAAGTTGAAGAAGGATTAGAAAAAGGTATCTTCTACCGCCGTCCAGATAACTCGGTTTGGGCTAACTTGACAGCCGATGGTTTGGACGAAAAACTTTTATTGCGTACAGATGGCACATCGGTGTATATGACTCAAGACATCGGTACTGCAAAATTGCGTTACCAAGACTACCCTATCAACAAAATGGTGTATGTGGTTGGTAATGAGCAAAACTACCACTTCCAAGTGTTGTCGTTGTTGCTTGACAAACTCGGATTTGAATGGGGTAAAGAGTTGGTACACTTCTCATACGGTATGGTGGAATTGCCAGAAGGTAAGATGAAGAGCCGCGAAGGTACAGTGGTTGATGCCGACGACTTGATAGCAGAAATGGTGGCACAAGCACGCGAGACATCAGACGAGCTCGGCAAATTGGACAACTGCTCGGAAGATATGATTAACGACATCTGCCGTATGGTGGGTCTTGGCGCATTGAAATACTTCATTTTGAAAGTCGACCCTCGCAAGAATATGACTTTCAATCCTAAAGAATCGATTGATTTCAATGGTAATACAGGTCCATTCATCCAATATACAAACGCACGTATTAAATCAGTTCTCCGCAAAGCAGCTGAACAAGGCGTTGAAGTGGTGGCAGCAAATGAGGATATGGAAATCACTGAGAAAGAACGTACACTTATACAAATGCTTACAAACTACCCTAACGTAGTGCGCCAAGCAAGTGAAGATTTCTCACCAGCGTTGATTGCAAACTATGTGTATGACTTGGTGAAAGAGTACAACCAATTCTATCAAGCATCGCCAATCTTGAAAGAAGAAAACGCAGAGGTGAAAAACTTGCGTCTATTGCTCTCAGCAAATGTGGCTAAAGTGATTACTTCAGGTATGGGATTGCTCGGTATTGAGATGCCTGAGAGAATGTAAAAAGAGTTGAAAGTTGAAAGTTGAGAGTTGAAAGTTAAATTAACTCATAATCTTATGACTGACAAACTAAATATAAAAGCGCAATGTATGAGGTTATGCCTCGTATGTTGTGCTTTGTTTTTTTCGCTATCGGTTTGGGGACAGGCGCAATGGGGACCCAATGCGTTGCCTGTGATAGAAATGTCGTCAGGAGAAACATCAGAAGAATTATCGATAGAAATATCAGGCAGTTACTTTAGAGGATTTGACCAAAGTAGCACATTCACGCCAAATCTGCGATTGAATATACCACTATTTTCGCGTTGGGTAAATCTTGAGGCGTGGTATTCGGTGATGGATTTTTATTCAATGCGAAATACAAAATGCACAATTCACAATTTAACGGCACCCCACTCCTTATCGCATTGGCATAATGTGGCTGGAGATATTTATGTGAGTACGAATATTCAGGTTTTACACCCTCACTGGTTTACAAAACAATCAACCATATCCAACTCTCAACTTTCAATTCTCAACTCTCAACTCCAATATATTCCCTCGGTAGTTGCTCGAATTGGAATAAAGACAGCATCGGGAGGGGATTTTGAGAATAGACGATTTATTGATGCACCGGGGTATTTTTTGGACCTTACGCTTGCAGAAAAAATAGAGTTTGAGAATAGGTGGGCTCGCTCAGTGAACATTGCAGGAGCAATAGGTTTCTATTGTTGGCAAACAGGGCGAGCAGAGCAAAATGATGCTTATATGTATGGATTAAGGGCTGAATTTGAAGCTCGATATTTACGACTGATAGCAGAATGGAGTGGCTATAGTGGATGGCAAAATAATGGAGATTGCCCTATGAACATAAAGACTCGCGTAGGCATACCTTGTTCACTTGGCTTTGAGCCATACGTTGCATATCAATACGGCATCAAAGATTGGCAATATCAAGAAATACGCATTGGATTGAAATATGCCATTGACATTATAAAATAAATGGCGGTTTTCTTTGGTGAAGGTTGCTTGAAGGTATGGTTATCCTATGAAGAGGTATACCATTAGATAAGAAATAGCGAATAAGGAACAATGAATAGATAATGATAGAAAATAACTAAAAATTAAGTTCACTACATTAAAATAAAAAAGGCTATATCAAAAAAGATTTTGACATAGCCTTATTATGAAAAAGTCTATAATAACAAATTAAAGTTTAGCGTTCAATGCAGAACCTGCTTTGAATTTCACTGATTTTTTAGCTGCGATAGTGATTTTAGCACCAGTAGAAGGATTTACACCTTGACGTTCAGCACGTTCAACAACAGAAAAATTACCAAAACCCAAAAGAGCAACTGTATCGTTAGCAACAAGAGCTTCTTCGATTGCTTCTAATGCAGCATCAACTGCTTTTTTAGCGTCAACTTTAGTAAGATTTGCTTTAGCGGCAACTGCAGCCGCAAGTTCTGTTCTGTTCATTTTTTCAAAATTTAAAATTATTATTAGTGTTAATCAAAAAGCATAACTTTACGATGCAAAAATATATTAAATTATTGATATATACAAGTTTTTGAAATTATTTTTTACAAAAAAAATATAAACTATCAAAAAATATGTTGTAAAACATATAAAATTGACATTTTTTTAGTAAATTTGCACAATAAACAATAAAAATATGAATTACAATAGAAGTTCAATTTTAGGCAATATTCCGCCTGTAGTGCTCAATTTAATGATTATCAACCTACTTTTTTGGTTTGCATCGCAGGTTCTTCCATCAACTTTTGACATAGATTTAGTAAAAATCTTAGGTTTGCACTATTGGTTTTCGGATAAATTTAATCCAATACAACTCGTAACCTACATGTTTATGCACAACACAAGTAGCATTAGCCACCTGTTCTGCAACATGTTTGGCATATGGATGTTTGGTCGCACACTTGAACAGGTGTGGGGAGCAAAAAAATTCTTGTTTTTCTATTTCTTTACGGGCATAGGAGCAGGAATTATACAAGAGTTGACTTGGATGATTGACCTCCACGACATTACAACTGCAATGAACCTTGCAATTGCAGAAAATTCGGGTGAAGCGTTGGTACCATTCAGCAGCATGTTCTCTGGAGGTAATATAGCTTATGCCACTGCAACGGATGTCATCAGATTGAAACAACAAATATTTGCGGCTCACGTTACGGTTGGTGCTTCAGGTGCTTTGTTTGGCATCTTATTAGCATTTGGATGGTTGTTCCCAGAAGCAAGAATGGGACTATTATTCGTACCATTTATGATACCAGCCCGCATATTTGTGGCTATATATGCCGCATTTGAATTGTTTTTTGGTGTTACAGGATTTGCATTTGACAACGTAGCACACTTTGCACACTTGGGCGGTATGATATTTGGAGCTGGAATATTGTGGATGTGGCAACGAAGAGGGAAACTTTATTAGAATGTGGAATAAGAAATAGGGAAGAGGGAATTGACTTTTGACTTTTTTGATTATGAATTGGAATGATATAAAAGATTTTTATTTGAGGGGAACTTCGTTGATGCGATTGATTTACATCAACGTGGGAGTGTTTGTATTGATTAAACTTATTTCGCTATTTTTGATTTTGTTCAACATCAATACGGCGTTGTTCACTACCTATTTAGAGTTACCTTCTAATTTAACAACTTTGCTATATCAACCATGGGGGGTGATTACGTACATGTTTTTACATGCTGACGTGATGCATATATTTTTTAATATGATTTCGCTCTATTGGTTTGGACGAATAGCATTGGAACGTATATCGCAAAAACAATTAGTTGCTCTTTATGTATTGGGCGGATTGGCTGGTGCTGCGCTATATTTGTTAGCATACAACATATTCCCTTATTTCTCTGTTGCAGTGCACAATAGTTACCTATTGGGAGCATCGGGCGCAGTGGTGGCAATCTGCGTAGCTGCTGCAACTTTACAACCTAACTACCCTATCCGATTGATGTTTATAGGCGAAGTGAAATTATTATGGTTAGCAGTAGGCATGGTGGCTATCAGCTTATTTGGTATCACAGGCAACAACGCTGGAGGCGAATTTGCTCATATCGGTGGTGCTATATTGGGATATTTCTATGCCAAAGCATGGATGAGAGGCAAAGATTATTCACGACCAGTGACATCTGTCATCAATTGGTTGACCGATTTATTCAAACGCAAACCAAAAATGAAAGTGCACACAGGAGGCAAACAAACCGCCACACGCATGAAAACCGATGCAGAATACAACAGAGAAAAACGTGCTAACGAAGCTGCCATTGATGCTATTCTCGATAAAATAAAACAACGTGGATATGAGAGTCTGACAGCTGATGAGAAGAGAGAGTTGTTTGATAGAAGCAAAAGGAATTGAGAATTGAGAATTGGAAATTGGGAATTGAGAATAACTACTAACTAGTAACTAAAAAAGATGTTGCGTAGTTTTGTGAAATATATAATGGTTGCCGTAACAGGAGTTATAGTGATGTGCTATGGCTTGGGGTTATTGGCTGGATGGGTGTCGCCTGAGAAATGGTCGTTGCCTACCTATTTTGTTATGGCTATGCCATTATGGATTTTGATGATGTGGGGAATGGCTATTTTTTGGCTATTTTGCAAAAAATGGTTTCATGCGCTGATAATCATTGCGATAATGGCACTTACATTCGGACAATGGCGCAATGTAATAACTATAAATAAGCCTTTTCAGAGTCAGCAGTCAATAGTCAACGGTCAACAGTCGATTAAAATATTAACATTCAACACCCATATATTTAACAATCACAGAGATAATAGTTTTGAAAAGGTTGCAGAATTTATAAAAGAGTGTGATGCTGATATTGTATGCCTACAAGAATTTGGACATTACCACAGATATGGAGCTTCGAAACAAGAGATATTGAAATTCTTTGATTCAATATATCCCTACCGCCATTTATGGTTTAAGAATCAGAACAAATGGGGCGAGAATGGATTGGCTACATTCAGTCGCTACCCTATCATAAAAAAGAAAAAAATAGAGTACCTATCAGCTGACAATATAAGTATTTACTCGGATATTTTAATAGAAGGAGATACAATAAGGGTGATAAACAACCATTTGGAATCAAATAAGCTAAACCAAGAAGACCGAGAAATAGCAAAAAAAATAATGGCTGATGGCAATAGCAGACAAGAAAAGATAGATGCAGGATTGAAAGTTGGATCGAGATTGGTGTCGGGAGCAAAAAACAGAGTACAACAAGTTGGAGCAGTGAGAAATACAATTGAAGAGACCGATTATAAGACCATTGTTTTAGGCGATTTTAACGACGTCCCTTTGTCATACACTTACAATAAAATTTGTGGTGATTTGCAAGATACATACGCTTTAGGTGGAAGATGGGGCTACCATTGGACCTATAACAAGAGCGCAATGTTGTTTGCCATTGACCATATATTAGTAGATGAAGAGTTTGAGGTTATAAACAGCAAAGTACATCGCGAAATGAAAGTTTCAGACCACTACCCTATGAGTTGCACTATCCAAATAAAGGACTAAAATGATTGAAAAGATATACAAAACTCGCTGTGGTAGTATTCACTATTGGGTAAACCAAAAGAGAGAAAAATCAATATCATTAGTATTTCTGCCTGGATTAACAGCCGACCACAGACTATTTGATAAGCAAATTGAATTTTTCAAGGATAAATATCATGTGTTTGTATGGGATGCGCCAGCACATGCTTCGTCGTGGCCATTCGATTTTTCCTTTGATTTGAGAGATAAGGCTATTTGGTTGGATGAGATTTTTCAAACTGAAAAGATTGAATCACCCGTCATCATCGGACAATCGATGGGAGGATATGTCGGTCAGATGTATTCTCAACTATTCTCCAACAAACTTAAAGGCTTTATAGCCATAGACTCAGCTCCACTACAAAGAAAATATATAACAGCAATGGAGATTTGGTTACTAAAAAGGATGGAGCCAGTGTATAGATACTATCCATGGCAACTTTTGTTGCAATCGGGCACCAATGGTGTTGCGATATCGGAATATGGCAGAGAGTTGATGCGTAGTATAATGATGGAATATGATGGTGATAAAGAGAGATATGCGCGAATATCGGGGCATGGTATGCGGATGCTTGCAGAGGCAATGGAACTGAATTTGCCATACGAGATTAAATGTCCTGCGATGTTGATTTGTGGTGAAAAAGATAGGGCTGGCTCATGTATTAGATACAACAAGGCTTGGCATAGAGATACTGGTATTCCTCTTGAATGGATTAAAGGTGCAGGACATAATTCCAATACAGATGCACCTGAGATAGTGAATGAATTAATAGATTGTTTTGTACTTAATTTAGAATAAACAAATATGCAAGATGCCTAAAAATAGGCATCTTTTTTTATTTTATTAAAAATTCGCTTATGTTTTCTAATTTCAAAGATTGCTTTATCATATGTTTATTATATATTTATAGTATATTTATCCTATATTTATAGTATATTTATAGTATGTTATAGGTAGGGAGAAGATAGGTTGCTTATCGTAGCTTAATATGGTTGTTTGAGGATTGTGGAAATCATTATTGCATATATGAATATTTTTTTGTAACTTTGCAGCGTGAAAGTGTGGAGAGATTTGACTGCTTGCAACCACAGAAAAAAATGCTAAAACGGAGATAACTATGTGCAGTCCTGCGCTATCTAATTTCCTTTTTTTTCATTCAAGTCAAATCCCCTAATTATTAATTACTCACTTCGTTTGTGATTTTTGCTACGCTCGGCATAGTTCAAGCATGCTTGACTCTGCACTCGCTCATTGCAAAAATTTTTAATTATTAATACAATTATGGGTTATTTATTTACATCCGAATCAGTTTCGGAAGGTCATCCAGACAAAGTGGCTGACCAAATTAGTGATGCTATTTTGGACGAATTCTTGGCATTCGATCCACAATCGAAAGTGGCATGTGAAACATTTGTTACAACAGGACAAGTGGTACTCGGCGGTGAGGTGAAAAGTAAAGCCTACGTAGATGTACAAGATGTAGCACGTAAGGTGATTAACCGCATTGGCTATACTAAAAGCGAATATATGTTTGAGGGCAATTCGTGTGGCGTTTTGTCGGCTATACATGAACAATCGGCAGACATCAACCGTGGTGTAGAACGCTCAGAGGCAGAAAATCAAGGTGCAGGCGACCAAGGTATGATGTTTGGCTATGCTTGTAACGAAACTGACGATTATATGCCTTTGTCGTTGGCTTTAAGTCATATACTTTTGATAGAATTGGCTGCAATTCGCAAAGAGGGTAAAGAGATGACTTATCTACGTCCAGACTCAAAAAGCCAAGTGACTATTGAATATAACGACAATGGATATCCTGAAAGAGTACATACTATCGTAGTTTCGACTCAACATGATGAATTTATTACTGCTAATGATTTTATCACTCAAGAAGAGGCTGATAGAGCAATGGTGAAACATATTCATGAAGATGTAGAGAATATACTTTTGCCACGCGTTTTGGAGAAATATCCTTATATCCAAAAATATTTTAAAGGTGATATCATTCTACACGTGAATCCTACTGGTAAGTTTGTGATTGGTGGTCCTCACGGCGACACTGGTTTGACTGGTCGTAAAATTATTGTTGATACATACGGTGGTAAAGGTGCTCATGGTGGTGGTGCTTTCTCAGGTAAAGACCCATCGAAAGTGGATCGTTCGGCTGCATACGCAGCTCGCCATATTGCTAAAAACCTTGTGGCTGCAGGCGTATCAGATGAAATATTGGTGCAAGTGGCATATGCTATCGGTGTGGCTGAGCCTGTAAGTTTGTATATCAATACTTATGGCAAATCAAAAGTTGCTATGAGCGATGGTGAAATTGCTGAACGTGTATTGAAAATATTTGACATGCGCCCATACGCAATTGAGCAACGCTTGAAACTTCGTAACCCTATCTATGCTGAAACAGCATCGTACGGACACATGGGTCGTACGCCTCGTATCGTAACAAAATGCTACGAGACTCGCTATGAGCCATATCGTTGCTACGAAGTGGAATTGTTCACTTGGGAGAAATTGGATTTTGTAGATAAAGTGAAAGCTGAATTTGGCCTTTAATGAACATAATAGGGACATATAATAATACTAAATCCATTCTATCACAAACGATAGAATGGATTAATGTATTATCAACTATGTACTTAATTGGCTCACTTATACTACCTTTTAACTTACAGAAACCGGCGATTTACGTATATACTATATCGACAATAGCTGACATAATCGTAAATAAACGCTATGCTAACGTAAAATGGAGAAATGCGAAATGGTCTTTTGCCGCAATGACATTGTTTTATTTATGTATGTGGATATGGCATATATTTGAAGATTGCACTTCTCCAATATATTTCCACTCGACAGACATTAGATTACCATTTATTGCTTTTGGATTATTAGGATTGACATGCAACATTAACCCTCGAATAAAAATAATTCACATAGCCTATACCATGCTTGCTATGTCGTTAGGAACAATAATTTTGCTTGCAATAAATATATTAGCAAATAATCCATCTACAATAGATTCAATAAGAGAACTGCTACCCTCACTAAGACTTAGAAATTTACATATTACTCATATTGAGTTAAATATATACTTAAATAGTACAATTACAATGTGCTTTATATGTATATTAGAAAATAAAAAAAGGTGGAACAGAATAATTTGCATTATAGGAATTTTAATAATATATGCATCTCTGCTCATAAATGAGGGCCGAGTTGGATTTATTACTGCAAATATACTAATATCATTTTTTGCGGGATTAACAATATATAAATACAACCCTAAATTATTACTACCATTTTTCTCTATATTTATAATTGTAATTTTTATTATAAGTAACAATCATGCACGCTTCGATTCAACAGAAATTGCCAAAGATCCAAGGAGTAAAATTTGGGAATTATCACTAGACGTAATAAAAGAAAAACCTATTTTGGGGCATGGTGTATGCAAAGGCAAACAACTAATTATAGACAAAACAACCAATAGCCAAAATTTAAATTATTTTTGGAATGAATGGAATTCTATATTTCCTGATTATAATAAAAACAGATTCCATTGCCACAATGTATTCCTGGAATCTGCTATAGAATTTGGTATAATAGGACTAATTCTTACTATATCTATTTTTCTATTACCTGTATTATTAACTAGAGAAAAACGTCAATTATATCTTTTTACTTTTATAATAATATTCGGTATTCAAGCAATGTTTGAAACATTCACATTTCATAGTCAACCAATATTATTCTGTTGGTTAATACATTTCTTTATAAATACCCATCTAAAAAATAAAAATCAGATGTGATTATTTATACCATTATGGCATATAAAGCGATTGCTTATTTTCTCTCTTTCCATTATTACTAAATTCTTATTCCTATCATTGCTATCCCAATTACTTTTATGATGCAAATGATAAACAATTGCTCTATTACGCACACTTACAAATTGACAACCTATAGCTCTTAAACGCCAATCAATATCTTCATCTTCTCCAATTGATGGCAATTTATAGTCTTCATTAAAACCATTTATAGCCAAAATTGTTTCTTTTGAGAAAGACATATTACATCCCTTTAACATCTTAGCTCCTCTCAGTGGTTTTGATAAGCATAATGGTATAAAAATACCTTCATCCGTAAATCTACATTCTTGACGAAATAATAATCGTTTCCACATTTCTCTACCTAAAGCTTTAAACTTTATATCTCCATCAAAAAGTTTTAGGGTTAGCTTCTCTGACAATTTCACTCGTTTCCCAACTAAAACATGATTAGGTTTTGCATAAAACAAATGCATTTCAACAAAACGTCGATGAACAATACAATCTCCATCAAGAAAAATCAACATCTCGGCCCTGGCTTTAACAATAGCTCGATTTAAAGCTCGATTTTTACGCCACCCTAAGTCTTCTTGTGTTATATGCTGATGGATACAAAACCAATCATAACTCTTCACGAAATTAGACATAACATCACTATTCCCATCTTCTGAAATAATAATTTCAAAATCTTTTTCTGTTTGATAACGTAATGAATCAAGCACCAATCTGAGTGCATCAACATTCTTATATACTGATATTATTACAGATACTTTCATTTATGTTTTCTCCAACGATATTTTTTTACTAATTCAATACACTTTTCTTCATTAAAACCTCGTGCAATTGCATAGGAACGAGCTATTATTCTCAATATTTCAGGCTCAACATCGATTCTCTCAAAGCCTCTGCATCCATCCTCCAAACCAATATATTTCTTAAAACTTATACGATTCAAATCGACTAACTGAAAATCAACTCCATCATTTGTAAAATCAAAAAGAATATTCCCCATAGAATAATCTTTGTGATATATCCCCTTATCATGTATCTCTGCTGTAAATCGTCCAAACTCCTCAAAAACATATTCTCTACACTCAAAATCTCGATTCTTTATAACATCCTTCATCACATATCGACAATGAGATAATTGACTAACATAATAACTATCAAATAACAATCCTCCCTTGAAATTCTCTTTATATGCAATAGGCTTAGGAGTATAAGCTCCCAACCGCAAAGCATACAAATAAGAACGACGTGCCTTGCTCGGCAAGATTGTATAAATAATACGTCTAACTAAAGATGGTACTTGAAATGACTTAACAACCAAATCATCAGCAACAATTTTTATTACGTTTCGCTTATGATATAAAATATTATCAGACTTAGCAAATTCGACGGATAAATTATTCAAGAGCCAATGTTGATTTTCTAATTCTCTATTAGTCAATAGATAATCTTTCCAACTCGCCCCATTCTCATGACGAAAAGAACCACAACCATCACTTTTTGCCTTTTGACGAGTAAGATAACGGCGCTCCATTTGCTGAGGACTGCGATACTGATAATGGTCAACATCTATACATTTCCCATATGTCAATCCCATAGGATGCGGATAACGCCATCTTTCCAACCACTGTAACATACAACTATGACGCATAAATCTACGTTCTTTACGTTTATTAGGCAAATAGTGTGTTATTAAATGCCTATCCTTTTCAAAATCGCCACCAAAGCACTCTGTTTCAACATCTTCTACAGTTAATAAATAATCCGTACTCTCTTTCTTTACAACTCCATAACATGCTGGAACTTTACTTAAAAAATCACGAACATCACCTCTAAAAAATTCATCTGCATCCATTCTAACACACCACCAATCTCTACAAGTCAATTCTCTCTTAAAAGCATGAAATGCTTTAGCTCTCAACCCAATATGAAACGCACCTTCATAACGCATAAAAGGTACAATTTGAGTATAAATAATCGACATTTGATTTATTTTCTCCCAAGTATCATCATCACTACCATTATCAATAACAATAATCTTATCACTCCATCGAACCGCATCTTTCAATGAAGCAACAATTATATCACCTTCGTTTTTAACAACTAAAAGACTGTATATTTTAAAACTATTATCCTGTGCCTTAAACATCATATTTTATCAAATCCCCTTGCATATTTAATCCAATAATACTTCAACGGATTGGTATATTTCAACAATTTCCATGGACGACTACTATGAGGTCGGTGCAACACCTTGTCCGACATCAAAATGATATTCTTAAACCCCAATTCGACACTTTTATGAGAAATAAAAACATCGTACCAATTCTTTGACGAATCAAGATTATGAAAATCATACGACTTCAAAAACTCATTAGTCAACAACGTACAACAAAAACTAATACGCTTTTTGGTCACTTTATCTTCATTACCCCATTTTCGCGCAAAAAGATATGGAAAATTCACCACTCCTCCCTCATCAACTGTAACCGAAGCCACCAAACCAACCCCATCAGCTACTCTCTTATTCAACCGCACAAAAGTATCCTTATTTACAACCACATCCGATTCGACAACAACCAAATGTTCATCATTTTCAATTGCACGTTCTTGGGCTTTCTGCAAAATATAGCGATAGTTAGGAGAGGGTGATTCAATAAAATCCGACAAATGAACAACCTCAAAACCCAACTCACTAGCCAAAATATCCAATCGCTGAACAGTTTCAACATCCGAAAAATCGTCATAAACAACATATTTCATCTGCCGTCTATCCACACTATTCATCACTGCACGAATAGTTTTTTCAGTCAAATCGATTGAATTTTTAACTGGCGTTATAACTAAAAGTTTATTCATTTCCTGGATTTCCATATTAATCCTCGACGAGAAATAGTTAACATTGCACCAAACGAATTGCCAAACTGTGTTCCAAAATCCGCCCCCACCGACACTCCAAAATTAAGATTCCAAGCCTGTGGCACCAACTTTTGCACCGAACAATAAATCGAGTTATTATAACTTCTTAAAGGCAAATCGTAAGTACCAAAATTACTTGAATGGCTATATCGCACCAAATAATTAAAGCCCCAAATATCACCTTTCACCGCAATATGATGCGTAAAAGTACGATTATTTTCAGTAGTAATTGAACTACCATAAATCGGAGAAGTAATAAAAGGATTACCAATAGTACGCCCAAAATAACTCCACCCCTGCAAATAAATTATATTATTGAAATAATTATCTTTACCGCCTAAAATAATACCATCTAAATCATGCATAGGCCCAGCTTGATCAGTAGTTGCAAAAAACTCATAAGTCAACGAATGAATAAAATCCCACTTATTCTGTTTTATAGCCACACCCCACAATCCATCAGAAGCATTTTTTGCTCTCCACATCAATCTAATAGGTGGATCTTCCAACAATAATTGCCAATACGTATTCACACTCCAAGCCCCATATTTCACTTCCAATCCTAACATTTGTGATACAATATGATTGCCCATTGCATTTATTTGATCATTCGGCATCACCCCCCCTGACGAAGCTTTAAATACCGTCCACCAATCACCAAACGACGAGCCTAACTCACCATAAACAGGCGATACTCCACCCCATTGTGCAGCATGATGAAACTCATAATTAACCTTAACAGGCAATCCTCCTCCAAACCTAACTCCCAAATATTTATGGTGCAACATACATCCACCCACACCAATATCATCTACAAACCAACCCTGAGTAATCCCTCCTTTTATCTCCATATACCCATACGTAAACGGAAAAGCTGTATATTTATCAATACCAACCGACACACGAGGCATCGAAGGAGCATTTCGAGAAAACAAAAAACCACCCGACGACAACTCATAATCCTGATTCCCAACATCAAAAGGCTTAACTCCCACAGTAACATCAAAACACCACAACCGAGCACGAGCATACAACTTCACTACCTGTCCCCTAAAACCATCAATATCAACACCTCCCAATAAATCAATTCCATACGAATAATCCCACCAACGAGCCGAGCGCACAGCCTCTTTATCCATGCCAACTCGCAAATAAGCACCATACGGAGCAACCGACACCACCCCATCAGTATTCGCAGATAACCAAAACGGAGCAAACCTTCCCGACGATGCCACACCAGCAAACTCACCAAAATAAGACAACGTATCCCTACAATTATCCACCGAATCCATAGGCAAAGACCAAGCTCGCCATGCCCTTAAAGGTATCGCAACAATACAAAAAAACAACAAATATAACAATCGATACATTTCTCAATTCTCAATTCTCATATCCCTCCTATATATTTTTCTCACAAACGAACCATCCTCTCTTTGCCCCAAACCCCAATACAAATCACCATCATACTCAAAAGCAATCATATTTTCCGCTGCCTGTTCCATTCGCCCCAAAGTCGCCCATTCATCATTTCTAGTATCATAAACAATTACAGTCTCATAAAAATGCTCACGAGTCTCAGTCCCGCCAAAAAAACGACCGCCCAACACATAAATACAATCATCAACCACAACCGTCGAAGCAAAAAAACGCGCCGACTTAGGCACTCTCGCACACTCCCTCCACACATCCCCCCTCCAATCATATTTCCACCAATATTGTTTTGAATCAAAAGTAGAAACACCACCACAATACAACCATCCATCAACAACACCACCCAAAGCCCTATATCTCGCCCAAGGCTCAGTCTTATCCGAATAAACCTCCCAAACATCACCATCTATATCATAACGATACACCACACCACTCGGACCTTCATTCGAACCATAAATAGTATATATATACCCCTCATCCACCCAAACCAACGGAGCCACAACATCATAAGTCGGAAAATCAGCCAATTGCCTCCATTTTTTAACCCCAAAATCATACTCCCACCAATCACGCAAATAAGCACTCACACCATATACTCGCCCCCTAAAACCCAAACCCGCATACAACTTACCCCCAACAACAACAGCCACACCATTCACACGAGCCCCTATAGGCAAATCCTCCTCCTCAAAATTTCCCAAATCATCCATCGCAGCATACCTAAACTTCGTTGAAGAATTTTCAGCACCCCCCCCCTCCTCTCGACCAAACAACACATACAACGTATCATCATACACAACACAATTCCCCGTTGCCAACCCAAAATCAACATCCCAACTCTCCACATACGCCACCTCCCATCCACGCTGCTCATACCTCTCACAAGCCACGCAGAAAACGCACAAAAACAATATAAAAATCTTCAATTTCATAAACTCTATAACAATCCACAAAGATACAAAAAAAATTCACTAAAAACAATACCCAAAAACATATAAAACTACAAAAAACAAATATTTTTAATTAAAACTTAAACACACCCAAACCCAACCCAAACTACAACATACTATAAATATACTATAAACATAGGATAAATATACTATAAATATAGGATAAATATACTATAACCCTACCTACAAAGAAAACACACTATTCCCTACCCCTTACTCCCCGCTCCATACACCCCACTCCCTAATTTAACAAAAATTATGAATTCCAAATTATGAATTAACAATTAAATTAACTAACTTTGCAAGTCAAATTTTAAACTAAAAAACAATGGATAAAACAAGTTATGCAGTTGGCCTCAGCTTCGGCCAACATCTTGCTCAAAGCAAAATCAAAGGCCTTGACTACCAATCTTTTGCAAAAGGTGTAGAAGCAATGTGCGAAGGCAAACAACCAGAAATCGATCTCAAAGAAGCACAAGAGTTATTAAATAAATTCTTCACTAAACTCGAAGAAGAAGCAAAAGCACAATTCGCACAAATCCGTGAAACAGGCGAAAAATTCCTCGAAGAAAACGCAAAACGCGCTAACGTCACAACCCTCCCAAGCGGACTTCAATACGAAATCATCACCGAAGCAATCGGCCAAAAACCAGTTGCAACAGACAAAGTAAAAGTACACTACCACGGTACCCTCATCGATGGCACAGTATTTGATAGTTCAGTACGTCGTGGCGAACCAGCAACATTCGGCGTAACACAAGTAATTCAAGGTTGGGTAGAAGGACTCCAACTCATGCCAGTAGGCTCAAAATGGAAACTCTACATCCCTTACAACCTCGCTTACGGCGAACAAGGCGCAGGACAAATGATCGCACCTTATTCCGCTCTCATCTTCGAAGTAGAACTCCTCGAAATCATTAAATAACTAAAAAATTAAATAACTAAAAAAATAAACAAACACAATGAAAAAAATCTTTGCACTATTATTGGCTGTAGCAACAACTGCTCCAATATTCATGTCTTGCGGTAGCAACTCCGCTAACATAAAAACTCAAAGCGACTCTATCAACTATGCCCTCGGTGCTGCAAATGCAGGCGGCATTCGTCAATACGTTTTGATGGCAGACACTGCCGATGCCGAAAAATTAGCCCAATTCTGCAACGGCATCGAAAAATCACTAAAAAAACAAAAACCTTCTGAACGCGTCGCAATCGAAGGCTACCGCATGGGTATCTCTATGGGTCAAGAAATCAAATCAGGATTCCTATTCAACGACTCTACAATCCCAGCAAAAAAAGATTTAATCATCTCTGCATTCCACGACCAATTAAACGGCAACAAAGCATTCACAAATGCAGAAGAAGGAATGAAACTCTTCCAAACAATCATGGGTCAATCAATGCAAACAGGCGAACCAGCTAACCTCACTCCAGAGCAAGTAGACACAGTTAACTTACTCCTCGGTATCATCAACGGTAACGGCGCTCGCAAATTCATGCTCGGCCCTGACACAACAAAAAAAGACATCAAAGTATTCGTTGCTGAATTCGAAAAAGGCTTAAACAACACTGAAGACAACGAACTCTATACAAGAGGCCTCGAAATTGGCTCTAACATGAATCAACAATTCTCACGTAGCGAATATCTCTTCAACGACTCTACAATCGAACTCAGATTAGACCTCATCAGACGTGGCCTTCTCGAAAACCTCAAACAAGAAGCCAACGTAATCATGACTGCAGAAGAAGCAACTGAATGGCTCAACAAAACAATGGAAGCTAAAGCTGCTGAAAAAAATAAAGACGCAGCTGCCAAAGGCGAAGCATTCTTAGCCGAAAACGCAAAACGCGAAGGTGTATTCATAACCGAAAGCGGTCTCCAATACGAAGTTGTAACAATGGGCGAAGGCGAAAAACCAACAGCTGAAAGCACAGTTAAAGTACACTACCATGGTACACTCATCGACGGCACAGTATTCGACAGCTCAGTGCAACGTGGCGAACCAATCGAATTCCCACTCAATGGCGTAATCAAAGGTTGGACAGAAGGCCTTCAACTCATGCCTGTAGGCTCAAAATTCATCCTCTACATCCCTTACCAATTAGCTTACGGCGAACGCGGTGCTGGCGAACTCATCGGCCCATACGAAGCCCTCATCTTCGAAGTCGAACTCCTCGAAATCGTTAAATAAAAACATAACACACAAAAAGTGGCTGACAATCCTGCCAGCCACTTTTTTTACACACCAAACAAAAAAACCGCAAGATAAAACATCATGCGGTTCTTAAAAGTTGTTTTCTTCGATAGCGAATTATTCGCCAAGATGAATTGCTTCTGATGGACAAACTGAAGCACAAGTGCCACATTCTGTACATACTTCAGGGTCGATTTTGTAGATATCGCCCTCAGAAATAGCTTCAACTGGGCACTCACCGATACAAGTACCACAAGCAATACAATCTTCTGAAATTACGTAAGCCATTGTTAAAAAAAATTAAGTTGTTATTAGTACTAATTTCAGTGCAAATTTACGCATATTTTTTGTTATAACAAACATTTTATACAATATTTTTTGCACAATCTCGTTCTATATATAATGAAAAAGTTTTACTGCTTAATAATCATAATAGTTACACTCGCATCTATACAACCTATACATGCGCAAAACCAGCCAACTATCGACTATAAACGTTGGCACTACGGCGCATTTGTGGGTATAAACATAATGGATTTTGGCATAAAAATCAACCAAGAAAGCAATTTACGCCCCGAAATCAAAACATGGATACCTGGATTCTGTGTCGGACTCATAGGCGAAATGCGACTCAACAACTACTTCAACCTACGACTCGCCCCTGCATTCCACATGGGACAATACAATGTCACATTCTACGAAGGAAACCAAACAGATGGCAAATTCCATTCAAATGATATACATGGCTATAAAAACACCCCATCAAATATATTCAGAATACCACTCTATGTAAGATATAGTGCTGTACGCTTAGCCGATTACAAACCTTACGTCCTCGCAGGTGGAGGCATAGACTTAGAATGGAATATCGACAAAGACCCCGAAAATCCAATACTATTCAAACGCACCGACTATTTCACAGAATTCGGTGTAGGTTGTACCATATATACCGAGTACCTACGCTTTTCCATCGAAGCCAAGTACTCAATAGGCTTTAACAACAAATTTGTCACATTCGAAGATCGTGTAGGAACCTACCACGAACCTCTTACAGCCGATGACGACAACATCAATCGAGCCCTTGAAACCCAATCTATTCAATCTCTTAGATCTCGCGTATTTTCAATTGTTCTAAATATCAATATATAATAAAAGAGGATTCTTCAAGAATCCTCTTTTATTATATGCTCAATCAATCCAGCACAAGCATCTTCTAATAAATCTATCACATACTCAAACCCCTCTTCTCCCCCATAATAAGGGTCAGGCACACAATCTGCCAAACAGTGCTTATCGCAATAATTAGTTGCCAACGTCACCTTCTTAAAATGCTCTGCCGAAGGCGCACGATTACTCAGTGCACGTCTATTCTGCGCATCCATACAAACAATCAAATCCCACTTATCCCAATCCTCACGACGCATTGGGCGTGAAATATGCAGAATATTATAACCACGACAAGCAGCATGAGCTCGCATACGAGCATCAGCTCGCTCTCCCTCATGATAAGCCTCTAAACCAGCCGAATCAATAACAAATTGCTTAGAGAGCCCACGCTCTTCAAGCAATTTATTCATTATCGCCTCTGCCATCGGACTTCTACAAATATTACCTAAGCAAATAAATAATATATTCATTTCGAGTTGAAAGTTGAGAGGTTAGAGTTGAAAGTTGAGAGTTAAACATTTTAATTCTTAATTCTTAACTCTTAATTCTTAAGTGCCTCCATAATCTTATCTTGGAGTTCTTCAAGCAACTCTGGATTATCTTGAATCAAACGTTTAGCAGCATCACGACCTTGACCAAGTTTAGTATCATTATAACTAAACCAAGCACCAGCCTTCTTAATAACACCAGCTTCAACACCAAGGTCGATAATCTCACCTGCAAGCGAAATACCTTCGCCAAACATGATATCAAATTCAGCCTTACGGAAAGGAGGTGCCACTTTATTTTTAACAACCTTCACTTTAGTTTGATTACCAAGCACATTATCACCATCTTTAATCGGAGTAGATTTACGAATATCAAGACGCACCGAAGCATAGAATTTCAATGCATTACCACCAGTAGTTGTCTCAGGCGAACCAAACATAACACCAATCTTCTCACGCAATTGATTGATAAAAATACAAGTAGTATTAGTTTTATTGATACTTGCAGTAAGTTTACGCAAAGCTTGACTCATCAAACGAGCTTGCAAGCCCACTTTATTATCACCCATATCACCTTCCAATTCTGCTTTTGGTGTAAGAGCTGCAACTGAGTCAATAACAATAATATCAATAGCCGATGAACGAATCAATTGATCCGCTACTTCAAGAGCTTGCTCACCACTATCAGGTTGAGAAATAAGCAAATTATCAATATCTACACCAAGTTTCTCAGCATAGAAACGGTCGAAAGCATGCTCAGCGTCAATGATAGCAGCAATACCACCAGCCTTTTGAGCTTCAGCTATTGCGTGAATAGCCAAAGTAGTTTTACCACTTGATTCAGGACCATATATTTCAATAATACGACCACGAGGATAGCCACCTACTCCAAGAGCCAAGTTCAAACCAATAGAACCTGATGGAATAACACTTACATCTTCAACATTCTCTTCTCCCATTTTCATAATCGTTCCCTTGCCATGTTCCTTCTCGATCTTCTCCATAGCAAGCTGCAAAGCCTTCAATTTATCAGCTGAAGGTGCTTTCTTTTCAATTTGTTCTGCCATAATATATTCAAATTTAATTATTTATTCAAAATCTGTTCTGCATGTGTCGCAGTTTTTACCTCTTTTGGAGTGATAATACGCTCCAAAACACCATCTTCATTAAAGATAAACGTTGTACGTAGTGTACCCATATATGTACGACCACACATTTTCTTTTCAGCCCATACACCAAAAGTCTCCACCAAAGTATGCTCAGTGTCAGCAATTAAATCAAAAGGCAATTCGTTTTTTTCAATAAACTTCAAATGACGTTTAGCGTCATCGACACTCACACCAATCACTTTATAACCTTGTGCGCACAACTCTTCATAGCCATCACGAAGGCTACAAGCCTGAGCAGTACAACCCGATGTCATATCTTTTGGATAGAAGTACAACACCACCTTTTCTCCTTTCAAATTTTCAGCCTTAATAGGATTACCATTTTGGTCTAATCCTAAGTAATCAGGCATCTTATCACCTATATTCATAATACAATTATTTTGCAACAAAGTTAATAAAAATTATTCGATATTACAATATTTTTTATCGCCAATCTATAGGATTTTTTCCTTTTGACTTTAAATAATTATTTGCGGCACGAAACTGCATTGATCCCCAAAATGAATCATTGCGCAAACGACCAAAACCTCTATAAACAAAATTCACATCATTCTTAATCAAATCGCCATTATCTGTAATACTCAAAGCACAACCTTTCATTTTTTCGAAATTAGAAGTTTTTCCCCACGATAAACCTGACGGATGTGTTGATACATAAATTTTATGTTTAGTACTATCAATGATTTTTGCTTTTGCAGCAGCACTCTTACCCCACAACATAAAAACTATGTTCTCATACTTTTCATTTAACAAAGCAATTACAGCATCAGTAAACTTTTGCCATCCAAACAATTCATGACTACCTGCCTTACCTTTTTCAACAGTAAGAGTTGCGTTCAACAACAACACACCTTGACGAGCCCAACGTTCAAGATTATTCCCAGGTTGTGGCTCAGCCTGAAACTCCATAGCAATCTCCTGAAAAATATGGTTAAGCGACCCTGGCATCTGACACATATCTGGTACCGAAAAAGCCAAACCCTGAGCCTGACCTGGTTCATGATACGGATCTTGACCAAGAATCACAACTTTAATATTCTCAGGCGCACACAATTCAAATGCACGAAAAATATTTTCTCGTGCAGGATAAATTACTGAATTAGAATATGCATCATTAACCTTTTGCGATAAATCAAAAAAATACCCCTTTGCAAATTCATCAATCAACAAATTACACCACTTTTTAGGAATCAAACCTTTCATAAATCGATTTCCAAAAAGACCTCAGACAAAACATGCCTAAGGTCTTTTTTATATTCAATAAACAATTAACGATTTGCAACTTTTGTAATAAACACTTGACCATCAAAATATTTAGTCTTTACTACAAATATATTTTGATTCAAATCGGCAATAATAACCTCATCTCTACCAGTTGCAACTAAACGACCCATTACATCATAAACTTCAATTTCTGCTCCTTGAGCATAAATTGTATTATCAACCACAAACAACATATCATCAACTTCCACTTGTTCTACTACAACTGGATTTTTCGCTTTTACAACAGGTATAACACTTGTATAATATCCATTAAGATAATAGTTACCAACTATTTCTGATTTATCTTCTTGCCATTTAAACGAAGCATCAACAGCCATTGAATCTACTCCTTGATAAATAAAATGACGTATTACAGTCTCATCTTGCACAACTTCCTCGACTTCTTTATAAGCAAAATTAGTTAATTTAACAAGTTTAGAAGCATATTCATCAGAATCCAGCAATTGAGCAATAGTCACTTCAATAGGAGCTACAGTTATTGCCCCACTATTTACGACATCAATACCTGTTGAATCAAGTTCCAATGCAACAGCAACGCCAAAATTAATAATACCTCCATCTAATTTAGAAGTTGCAATTGCATTAACATAGTAACCAGAAACAGAAGTAATAGCTTCTCCTACCTTAGCATTAGACATACCCTTCAACATCAACGAACCCGTAACATCAGCAACAAAAATCACATACTGTGTTTGATCTTCATCACCAACCGCCTTAATTGTCTCTACACCAGTAACAGTCAATGGATTGCTAAATTTATAATTTACAACAGATGAAATAGGCGCTCCAAAAGCAACCATTTCTGCTATATTATCAAAACTATAAGAATCTGCCATAAATCCTTTCTCTGAAAGTGGAACAATAATAGTTTTATCCGTTTTTCCCATCCACAACGGCACATCAAGAATACCTGTTACAACAAATCGCGAGCCCTCTTTCGGCATATATGTCAAATCCAACAAAATCATATTCAAATCACCATAAACAGATGACAATGCTGCTGGAGCAATATTATGTGCAATTTGTTCTGCCGTAGGTTCTCCTGATAAAGTCACATAACCATTAAGAATAACTGGCAAAAATTCATAAAGATTTAACATTGAAACTTCTTCTGGAGCAATTGACATATAATTAATTTCACTTGAAGATATAATTGTAGTTTCATGATCACTCAAAGTCAACAACGATGGAATAAAATCATTATCATCCTTTCTCGATACTGACAACTTAGCTGAAGATGATTTTATATTGATATTATCACCTACTTTAATACCTTTATCTACATCATTTTCAGAGTCCAAAAGAATGCGAATACCAGAATAATTCAACAAATATCTACCCGAACCATTC
The DNA here is from genome assembly GCA_045658305.1 of Candidatus Aphodosoma sp. GTDB lineage: Bacteria > Bacteroidota > Bacteroidia > Bacteroidales > Paludibacteraceae > Aphodosoma. The sequence goes on from JAZOUT010000131.1 coordinate 24,569, forward strand.
ATAACAGTGATATATGTCTTTCCATTATAAACTTCTTTACGCAATACTTGCACTGTTAAATCTAAAGGAATATTTTCTGTCATCCCTGAAGATTTAAGAGACTTTAATTCCGTAAAAGAACCTACTTCATAATCACTCATTGACAATTCCACCTTACAACCACCACCATATTTACTCAAACAAATAGCTTGATTAACAATAAGATTATTTGGATAATCTTCTGGATTCAAACCTGAAATACGAAAATTTTTCAATGTATCTGTACCTTGAACCAAATAAGAGTTAAACCCTTTTAAAAAAGTTGATGCTCTATCCAACGAAACAAGTTTACCTATATAACTATCTGGAGCATTAAGCAATTGACCTACTGTCACTTTCGTAGTTTGCGGTTTATAATCTGCAGTACCAACATACTTAGCAGTAAAACCTACAAATTCCAACCAATCCATATCAAGTTCTGGTTTCAATTGAAGCATATCATTTGTAAATTCAACTGTTGCTGTATATTTTTCAAATACATCACCTGGTTTTACAGGAGGAGTTTCAGGATATTCTACAACTCCATCAAGACGTAATTTATTAAACTTACTAAAATTATAATTATAGTTCACACAAGTAGCTGTACCTAATTTATCCTTAAGTATATAATAACTTTCAAATACATACTCAATTACAACATCATTAGTAATAGTAACAACATCACCATCAACCAAATCTGTTGCAGCATTCATATCTGCAAGAGTTGCAAACGTACGTTCAGCAGCATTAGCGCCAAACACTATAGCAAGCACCACGGCCATAGCAGTAATGCGTTGAATTAAAGTAGAAAATAATTTCATAAAAATATTATTTTTTATATTAATAAATAAAATAATTGCTATCTCGTAATAACACTACAAAGATAGCAATTATTTTTCTAATAAACAAAAATTATTTGTTAATTTTATTGTTTTTCAATCATTGCAATTGCACCACCAAGTTCAACATTATCACCTTGTTGTTTTTTAGCTTCAATCATTACACCATCGTATGGAGCTTTGATTTCTTCGATACCATGATTAGTTTGAAGACCGCATAAGAATTCACCTTGTTTAAATTTCTTATTTTTAGCAGGAGTAATGTTTGTGCGAGCAGAAAGTTCCCACAATACGCGACCTGCAACAGGAGCTTTAAGTGGTTCTGCATTAGGGTGAAGAAGTTTTTGTGCATCAACTTTAGCACCTGCTGAACCTTGCATTTTAGCAGCAATTTTTTCTTCTAACTCTTTATTGAAACGACGTTTAGCTTCGCCAGATTTGAATTCGCGATATTGTTTATCGTGCATTGCAAATTCGAAGAGTTCTTCGTCGTCTTGACCACGGTCCCAACCAAGTTCTTCCATCTCTTTGATGTATTGAGGCAATACGTTAGGATAGTTATCTTGAGGGTTACCTGTAAAGAATTCGAGGTTTTTAGATTTAGCAAGTTCGATGATTTCTGGATCAAGTTTACCTGGCAATTGACCAGCTTTACCAAGAATCATATCCCAAGTGTTAGCGTCAATCATTGACCAACGTTCGCCACCACGACTCATTGCGAATACGTTCATCAATGCAACGTTTTTAACATATTGAGAGAATGGAGTAACCAAAGGTGGGTTACCAAGTTTAGGCCAAATATATTTAACTTCGTCAAAGAGTTGAACAAGAAGTTCGTCTTCGTTCAATTCCGCTTTACCTTGAGCTTTAAGGTTAGAGTTGATAGCAGCGTGAACACCTTTAAGGTCTGCCATCAAAGAACCCATCATACCACCAGGAAGACCACAACCAACAAGCAATGAAGACATAAAGCGGTTACGTGGGTCAATAAAGTAGCCCAAGAAATCATCCATAAAGCTTTGTGTCAAACGACGAGCTTCCATATAAGCTTTCATGTTGATTTCTGGCACTTTGAAACCTTCAGCTTTGAACATTTCACTGATGGTGATAACGTCCGGGTGAACCATACCCCATGAAAGTGGTTCCATTGCAACGTCAAATACATCACCACCGGCTTTAGCAACTTCGAGCATAGAAGCTACAGAGAAACCAGGACCTGTGTGACCGTGATATTGAACTACGATTTCAGGGTGATTAGTTTTGATAGATTTAACAATTTGACCGAGTACTGTAGGACGACCAATACCTGCCATATCTTTCAAACAGATTTCTTGTGCGCCTTCAGCGATAAGTTTCTCAGCCATATTGATATAATACTCAGCAGTGTGTACTTGAGAGTGTGTAATACACATAGTAGCTTGAGCAGTCATACCTGCAGCTTTTGCCCATTTAATAGAAGCAGCGATGTTACGAACATCGTTCAAACCGCAGAAGATACGAGTAATATCCACACCTTGAGCATGTTTTACTTTGTACATCAATTCACGCACGTCAGCAGGCACTGGGTTCATACGCAAAGCATTGAGACCACGGTCGAGCATGTGAGTTTTGATACCAGCTTCGTTAAAAGGTTTTGTAAATGTACGAACTGCAAGGTTAGGGTTTTCACCATATAATAAATTCACTTGTTCAGATGCACCACCATTAGTTTCTACGCGAGCAAAACAGCCCATGTCGATAATAACTGGAGCAATTTGTGCCAATTGGTCTTTACGAGGCACATATTTACCTGACGATTGCCACATGTCACGGTAAACCAAGCTAAATTGAATTTCTCTTGCCATGTTTTTTTAAGTTTTTATAGTTAGATTTTTGGTTTATTGTCCTATGATTTTAGACATAGATTTTCACTCATTTTTTGAGCATGTAAATTTCGTAATTATTTTTGAATTGACCAAATTTTAAAATATGTTTTTCAACATGTTTTAATACAACTTTATTTTTCCAGTTTCAAGTCGCATCTCTACAATTTTTCTACCACACTCGCCATCTGCATCATCATATTTTTTAGATGAAAAATTGGTGATAATTTGATTGTATCCTCCTGTTTCTTCTTGTGTAAGAGTTTGATTTGTATGCTCATGACCTGCCAAGACAAGTTTTACATTATACATTTTCACTATTCCTTCATAAAACCAACGCACGATAAGATTATTAAATTTACTACGAGCAGAGCGCAATGGATGATGCAATGCGACTATTCTATTTGTACATTTATCTGCATTTTTTAATTTTTCTATTAGCCATGCTCTCTGCTGAAATTGATAGCAAATAGGCTGATTTGAATCAAGAATATACAGTTGTGTTACGCCAAAATTAAGACAAGAACAACCAATTTTGGGAGCATGGTTTAAGGAGTCTAAAAAATATGGAAAAGTATAGAAAAATCGTTCATCTGGATGCTTATTTACCCCCTTATGATAATCATGATTCCCTACAATCGATATCATAGGCACCGACATGCGCAATGGTTCGAACGAATGGAAGTAAATATCCCATTTATCTTGATGCGGACGATCAATAAGGTCTCCTAATTGCAGTATAAAATCGGGATTATGCGCTTTTGCAAGTTGAATTACGGCAGAATCCGTTTCGGGATTTATCATTTTATCTTGCAAATCACCTAAAACGAGTATCAATAAAGAATCTGGATTATTGACTTTTGTTGTGTAATATGGTGTTTTAGTCACTATAGAAGCAATAGAATCTATAGTCTCTATGGCATATCTATATACGCCTTCTTGCACTGAGACTTCGCTCCAATAGTAAATTGCCTCTCCTCCACCAGATTTAATCCATTTTTTATTCACTTGAGGATATAAGGTATCGACATCGGAAATCCAAATAAGACGTACAGCATCCTCTTTCAACAATGCAGAATCGGGGCGCGACCGCCACGATACGATACGCTCTGTCAAAGGATTATCCCCTACCGTCAATTGAATACAACACACACTTTCGGTTAATTGAAATTGCGGTTCGGGGTGCTTATTGAACCAAACATTCCAACGAGATGCAATCCAACAAACAAGTGAAATTATAACTGCAGCAAAAACTAATCGTACTACTTTTTGCATAATATTTTAATTAAAAATGTGAAACTCAAAATTTCAAATTTCAAATTTCACATTTCAAATCACAATTTATTCTTCTGTTGTTTCTTCTTCTTTTTCAGAGAAATCATCGTTGCCAGATTTTACCAAAAGGTTGTACCATTGTACAAGTTTTTTGATATCGGTTGGATATACACGGTCACGGTCGAAATCAGGCAATACTTTAGCGAACCATTCGCGCAATACAGCAGGTTCTGCTTTTGGGTCAACACTTGCTTGACCACCATTTTCCAACGCCTTAACTTTCTCCAACACCTCACGAAGCGGAACCTCAGTAGTTTCTGTATACATAGCAATATCAGCCAACGAAATCACTTTATCACGTTGATGCGATGGAAAACGTTTACCATCCACAAGTGATTCAACAATAAGCATATTTTTAGCACCCGAAACGAGTTTGAAAAGACCTGGTTTACCAGAGATTGATAAAATTGATTTTAACATAAGTGTTTAGATTTAGTTAACGATTTGTTTTTTCGAGACGCAAAGTTAATATATTTTTCTGAATTATGCAAATAGTTTTAAATTTACATACACAAAAAAATAGGGATTGGCACAAAACCAATCCCTATATAAATTAAGGTTATAAATTCTAAAAATTAGATAACACCTTGTTCGAGCATAGCTTGAGCAACTTTCATAAAGCCAGCGATGTTAGCACCTTTAACGTAATCGATTGTGCCGTCAGCTTGTTTACCGAATTTAACACAAGCGCTGTGGATGCTTTCCATGATGAAGTGAAGTTTAGCGTCAACTTCAGCTGGTGACCAAGAAAGGTGAGCAGCATTTTGAGTCATTTCGAGACCTGAAGTAGCAACACCACCAGCGTTAACAGCTTTACCAGGAGCGAA
>JAZOUT010000132.1:0-10010 GCA_045658305.1 Candidatus Aphodosoma sp.
GACCGCCTCGTGATGTTGATGACTGGCAACAGCGCAATCCAAGAGGTACTCTTCTTCCCACAAATGAAACCAGAGAAAAAAGTGGTGAAAGATGGTCCTGAGAAATATGCCGAAATCGGTGTGCCTGCTGAGTGGGTTGAACCATTGCAAAAACTTGGTTTCGACATGGTGGCTAAACTCAAAGATGCCAACGTGAACAAACTCCACCAAGACCTCTGTGGTTACAACAAAAAGAACAAACTCGGTCTTACTAACCCAACTAAAGAGGCTGTCGAAGGTTGGACTAAATAAATTATTAGATTACAAATAACAGATTACAGATAACAGATTTGATTGTGATTGGATGTAACATCTGATATCTGTAATCTGATATCTGTAATCTGTACTCTGTAATCTATGAAATTGACATTTGAAGATATTCGTAATAACGAGGAGATAAAGGTGTATATCAAACAAGCCGATGCCTCGTTGGTAGCATTAGGTTACACTGAGCATAGTTTTGCTCATGTAACCAAATGTGCTTTTGTGGCGGCAGAGCTTTTGTCGACTTTGGGGTATGACGAGCATACCATCGAACTTACCAAAATTGCTGCATATATGCACGACATTGGTAATGTAATCAATCGTGCCGACCATGCACAGAGTGGGGCAGTTATGGCGTTCCGTATTCTCGACAAATTAGGGATGCCTGCCGAAGATATTTCGGCTGTGATTACGGCAATTGGCAATCACGATGAGCATACAGCATACCCCGTGAATGCTATTGCTGCGGCTTTGATATTGGCTGATAAATGTGATGTGCGCCGTTCGCGTGTGCGCAATCCTCGCTCTATTGCGTTCGATATTCACGACCGTGTGAACTTTGCCGTGGAGAGTTCGGAATTGATTACCGACAAAGATGCTCGCAAACTCATCTTGCGCCTACAAATCAACACTGAGATATGTGCCGTAATCGACTATTTCGAGATATTTATGGAGCGTATGTTGTTGTGCCGCAAAGCTGCCGACTACTTCAAACTCCACTTCGCCCTCGAAATCAACGGCCAAGAAATCATGTAATTAGTTACTAGTTATTAGTTATTAGTTATTAGTTAAATCCGGATGGAAAATGTGCCTTGTCTTAAAACGCGAAAAAAAGGATAATAATAAATCCGTTAAGCAGTGGTTTATGGCGAGGTTACACAGGACAAAAACGGAGTGAAAGATTTTAGGGCAAGAGACTTAAGTGTGTAGAGTAGAAAGTTTGCCCGAGTTTAAGCGCTGTAGGATTTATTGTTATCCTTTAGCGTTTTAAGCATAGCACGAGACTTTTGGTTACTTTTGGTCACAAAAGTAACAAAGAAATTTTATAAATAAAAAACACAATGTACAATTATTTCAAAATCATATTGCCATTTTTGTTTGCACTGACATTGTTTGTTGGATGCAAAGGCAAGGGTGGCTCTGAAATAACTGAGACGAACGACTCGACTCAGGTGGTGGTGGAAGACCCACGCCATATCGAGTATGGAGTGGATGTGACCGACTTGGATGAGGTGAAGGGTCGCGTGGCTAACGGACAAATTATCACTTCGTTGTTGCGCTCTCTTGGTGCCGACCAAAAAGCTATCACACAGGCGGCTTTTATACCTGACTCTGTGTTTGATGTGCGCAGAATGAAGGCTGGCAACAACTATTCGGCTTACTATACTCAAGATTCTATTCCTCAGTTGGTTTATTTGGTTTACCAACACTCGGTGACTGATTTTATCGTATTCCATTTCGAGGATTCGTTGCACGTTGAGCAATTCTCTAAACCTACAACTGTGAAAACTCGAATGGGCGAATTTGTGGTGGAAACTTCACTTTGGAATGCCATTGTTGATGCTGATATGAATATGGAATTGGCTTTGCAATTATCGGATGTTTATGCTTGGACTGTCGATTTCTTTGGATTGCAAAAGGGAGATGGTTTCAAGGTTTATTATGATGAGTTGTTTGTCGATACAGTCTCTATAGGTATCAGTAAAATACATGCAGCATGCTATACGCACGGCGATAAGGAGTTGTTTGCCGTGTTCTACGAAAATGATGAGGTGAGTGGCTATTGGGATTTGGAGGGCAACAATATGAAAAAGGCTTTTCTTAAAGCACCCCTCAGTTTTTCGCGTATCTCAAGTAAGTTCACTTATGCACGCAAGCACCCTGTATATAAAATTGTTCGCCCTCATACAGGCGTTGATTATGCCGCTCCGATGGGCACTCCTGTTATGGCTATCGGTGATGGTGTAGTGACTTTCAAAGGCTATAAAGGTGGCGGTGGTCATACCGTGAAAATCAGACATAATTCTACTTACGAATCGGCATATCTCCATTTGTCGAAATATGGTAAGGGTATTGCAACTGGTGCTCGTGTGACACAAGGTCAGGTGATTGGTTATGTGGGTAGTTCGGGCACTTCGACTGGTGCGCACCTCGACTTCCGTATCTGGAAAAATGGTACACCTATCGACCCTCTCAAAATGGAATCGCCTCCAACCGAACCAATCCCATCAAATGCTCGTGCCGAATTCGATTCAGTTAAGACCGTTATGGTCAACATTTTAAACAATTAAGAATTAAAAATTAATAATTAAGAATTAAGGATGAAGATGAATCGCGAAGCAATAATTGTTCATTCTTAATTCTTAATTTTTCATTTATTTATGGCTCAAACATATCAAGAAATAAATGCGTATCGTGAGAAGAACGAACGTTTCTTCGACGAGAATATCAATGCTCCAGGTGTGGAGGTGTTGCCTTCGGGCGTGCAATATAAGGTGATTACTCGCACCAATGGTCCTCGCCCTACGGGTAAGAGCAAGGTGACTGTGCACTATTGTGGTAAATTGTTGAATGGAAAAGAGTTTGACAATTCGTTTAAACGCAAGAAACCTGAGGTATTTCGTGTAAATGAACTCATCAAAGGCTTCCAAGATGCACTCAAAGCTATGAGCGTAGGTTCGCGTTGGGTGGTGTGGATACCATACAAATTGGGCTATGGCTCACGCGATTGTGGCAAAGATATTCCTGCATATTCAACTCTTGTATTCGAAATAGAGTTGATAAATGTGAAATAAAAAATGGGGACTTCGTTGATGGAGTCTCCATTTTTTTATTAGGCTTTGTAACAAACAATAAGCACTTTTGAATCATCGTAGAGGGTGGTGGCGAAGATGTAGGTCTCGCCACCATCTTTTATTTTGTATTGTGTGCGTAGTTCGCTTACGGTTAGAGGAAAGTTGCGAGTGGTGATGTTGGCTTTTGGAAGTGATTTGAAGAGGGCTTTTGCACTCTTTTTGTCGAATGTAACCACTTCTTTTACCTCGAATTTACGACCTGGGAAGTCGTTGTTGAGTTCGGTTGATGTATAGAGATGCGAGTGTTGGTGCAACTTCTCGCAACCATATTGTTGCGCTATGGTCTTGTAGAGTCCGCTCTTGAGGTGTGCAGCATATGGTTCGTAGAGATATTTGCCCACTGCGCGTGCATGAGATATTGTTAATGAGGCTTCGTTGGAGAGTGTGCCAGTTAGGAGTTGAGAGTTGAGAGTTGAGAGTTGAGAATTTTGACCCCCTCCGCCTACGGCTCGTCCCCCTAAAACAGGGGGACAATATTGCGCATCCATAGTTTTTGTGATTTGTTGACTATTTAGGTTTATAGCACAGATTTGGGTGTCGTTTGTATAGTTTTTGTTGATAAATAGTAGCAACTCTTTGCATTCGTTGTTGACTGATATTACATAAAGTTTCTCGATATGAGGGAGTTCGCCTATAGCACGCGTGATGTCGAGCATAGGGGAGAGTTTGACCACGATTTTGTTGGTTAGTTCGAACATTTGTGGCAATAATTCTACTACGTTAGGTTGGCAGTCGGCGATGGATACAAGTTTTTGTCCGTGGTCGCCACGACGAGCAGGATCGAGATAGATTAAAGTTGAAAGTTGAGAGTTTTTCGCTTCGCTCAAGATTCTTGCTTCGCTCGGCAACAGAAGTGAACTTCGTTGCTCTTGCTTATCGCAAGAATTGAAAGTTGAATGTTGAGAATTGGTATTTTTTGCCTTTTTTGCGATAGAATTATCTGTTGTCTGTACTCTGTACTCTGTAATCTGATTTAAGAATTCCTCTGCTGTGGTGTTGTGGACTGATATATTGTGGTTTAAGTGTGTGAAGTTGTGTTGCGCTATTTGGCAGAGTTCTGGGTTAAGTTCTACATAATGGCTATTTTTTGTGTGTTGCGCAATGAAGTAGCAGTCGATGCCCATACCGCCTGTGAGGTCGATATGAGTGAAGGGTTCGTTGCCCATAAACTCTTTGATGAGTTCGGCTTTATAGCGCGCTGTGAGTTCGCTTGACGATTGCTCGAGCGATAGTTGGCGAGGGAATATCAGTTCGTCGCACTCGGCCCACGAAGGCACTTTTTTTGTCAGTATTTGGTAGGCTGCTATCTGTTGCAGAGCATATTGTAGGTCTACGCCTTCGGGTGTTTTTGCGAGGGCGAGACGATATACATCATCGTTGCGGTGTTGTTTTATATATTCTTTAGTTTTTTGCATGATTATAGTTTTTTAGAAGACGATAATAACATAATAACAAAAATTTATGTCCTTCTGTTTTTCTGTCTTTTAAAGTTTAATATATAAAAGGCATCAATCGCCAGCGCACTTGTGAGCAATATTCCGTGTAGCCTTTCAGTTCGGCATTGAGGAGTTGTTCTTCGTCGTTGATGCGACGTATGATGATGGGGATGTAGAGTAGCATGATGCCGAAAGCAACGAGCGAGCCAAGCACGAGGGGCATAGCGAGATACATGAGCACAGTTGCCATATACATTGGGTGGCGCACTATGCCGTAGAGTCCTGTGGATACGACCGCCTGATTCTCCTGTACCTCGATAGTACGAGAGAGCCACGTATTCTCGCGCATCACCTCTGCATACATAGCGTAACCAATTAGGAATATGATAGATGCGATGTTGGGTAGTATGGTGGGCAGTGTGTGCCACTGGTAGCGGTAGTTGAGTCCTGCCACGATGAATGAGATTATGAAGAGTAGGCCCGACAGCGCCACCACGCCCTTTTGAGTTGTGCGCTCTTCTTTGTTTTTTAGGCGTTTGCTGAGCAATTCGGGTGCCGAGCAGAACATCACTATGCCCATCACCAGCATTGGTATGAATAGTATGCCCATTATGAGCCATCCGTTCAACCAATGTAGTGTGCCTGCAGGGAGAAAGAGCAGTGTGCCAAATAGCACTACGCCAGCAATGTATTTCGTAAGGGCAGATATTAGTAGTTTCATGATTTTTTATTTTAACAGAAGTACAGATATTTGTTGATTGGCTTACGAATTGATTGTAAGTGTTTTCTTATTTTGTAGGGATAAAAAGTTTTTTTTAAGTACATATATCTACATTTTCGCAACGTAGTTGCAAAGGTAGTTATTTTTATTTGAATATTAGTCGGATTTTCGGAATTTTTGTGTAACTTTGTTTGTTTGATAAAATATAGATATTATGGTAGAGAAGATACATGGAATAAGACAAGCTCAAAGTGATTTTTTTCGCTCAGAGGCTACACTCGATGTGAGTTTTAGACGTAAGATGCTTGAGCGTTTTGCCGAGGCATTAGATAAGTGGGAAGGTCGATTGTGCGATGCGTTGTGGACCGATTTGCATAAGTCCTACGAAGAGGCATACCTCACCGAAATCAGTATCGTCAAAGCAGAGGTCAGAACCCATTTGCGTAAAGTGAAACAATGGAGTAAGAGACGTAGAGTGGCAACTCCGCTAAAACTATTCCCTTCGCAAAGTTATGTAGTGAAAGAGCCATTAGGCAATGCGCTGATTATCGCACCATGGAACTACCCGATGCAGTTGTTGTTGAACCCTTTGGTAGGGGCAATTTCGGCAGGGTGTACTGCTGTGTTGAAGCCTTCGCCATACGTGCCTACGGTGTCGGGTGTTATAGCTGAGATGATTAAGGAGACATTCGATGAGGAGTATGTAGCTGTGGTGCAAGGCAATCGCGATGTCAACAAAGCATTGCTCGATGAGCGTTGGGATATGATATTCTTCACGGGCAGTCCGTCGTTGGGCAAAACCGTGATGGCTGCAGCTGCGCGCCATCTCACACCCGTAGTGTTGGAGTTGGGCGGTAAGAGTCCGTGCATAGTCGATAAGAGTGCCGACATCAAGGTAGCAGCTCGTCGCATAGCGTGGGGCAAAACGTTGAATAGCGGGCAGACTTGCATTGCGCCCGACTATATATTGATACACAAAGAGGTGAAGGATGAGTTTGTGCGCACCTTTGCCGAGGCTATGCGCGAGTTGCATGGCGATAATTTGAAGTCGGACCGACACTATGTGCGTATGGTTAATGATAAGGCATTCGAGCGCGTGGCGAGTTATATTGATGGGGCAAAGGTGCTCTATGGAGGTGATATGGATGCCTCGGAGCGATATATCGAGCCTACATTGTTGGACAATCCGCCGCTCGATTCGCCAGTGATGACAGAGGAGATATTTGGTCCTGTGTTCCCAATGATAACCATCGAGGACAAGTTTGTTGATTCGGTGGTCGATTTCGTCACCTCGCGCGAGAAACCTTTGGCTTTGTACTATTTCGGTCGTGAGCAAGACGGATGGGAGGTCGTTCGCCGCACATCGTCGGGTGGAGGTTGTATCAATGATGTGATAATGCACATAGCCAACGAGCATGTAGCGTTTGGTGGAGTAGGCAATTCGGGCATGGGTCGTTATCATGGTCGCGACAGCTTCGAGGCATTCAGCCATACCCGCAGCATGATTGCTACTGCTACTTGGATTGACCTACCGTTTAGGTATATGCCGTATAAGGTGTTCAGTTTGGTCAAGAAGTTGTTGTGATATATCAAGATAAAACCTCCATTCTACATTTTTAGGATGGAGGTTTTGTTTGTAAAGATTTGTGGATTATTGTAGTTTTGTAAAAATATTTTTGTGTATTGTTTTAGGATAAATTTTGTGATTTTACGCATTTTTTGATAAAAATTTTCTGTTTTTGAATTTTCGAATTTTCGAACTTGCGAAGTACGCAGTTTTGCTGTGCACACTGAGAGTGGTGGCTGTTTTCTTCGGTGCAGTTTGCTTGAAGGTTGCTATTGGGTAGGGGATTAGAATACACACTCACAGTGTGTGTTTACATTTAAAAGCACTTTGCAACTTCGTAAGTTCGCAAGTTCGAAAATTATATGAATTATTGGTGTCCATCTATTTTTTACCATACTAATAGTTTTGTTTATTTACTATTGTCGTTGTTTGTGATTTTTGCTCTGTTTGGCATAATTTTATCGCTATCGAAGACCGAAAGGTTCAAACTTAAAGCTTGATTTTGCTCTCGCTCTTGCTTATCTCAAAAATTCGTATATCTTTCGTATATCCTTCGTATATCCTTCGTAGAGGGTAGGGTTATCCTATGAAGAAGGTTGCTGTTAGGTAGGGAACAGGAAATGTGATATTTTTTTATATTTTTTTACAAATTATTTGTTTTATAAATTTATTTTTGTAACTTTGCAACGTAAATGTGCCCACGCATAGGGATGAGCGATGGTTTGTCGTTGAGGGTGGGAGGTTTACAAGACATATTTATATATAAGGCGTCATATAACGCTTTGACTTGGCTATCTGGAATCTGGTAAATTCTTTTAAAGCACCAAGGCAATGCAGCATATTGATGTCCTCGGGATATGTATATCCATGTGCATACTACTCAAGTGGGTGGTGTGTGTTCATACATATCAGCGTGGGCTCGGTGTTGCTTGTTCGGTGCGAAGGCAATACCAGAGCCTCAGATAGCGGAACAGCAACAGTGCAGTCCCGCTTTTTTTGTGTGTATTTATTTGAGTATATTAATCTTAAATTATTTATTATTATGGGATTATTTGGTTTCTTTGGAACGGTGCAACGTAGAGCTTTGACTCATGCAGCAGTTCATGATTGTAATTTGGAATTTAATAAATTAATGGCATATAGTGCAAAATTTGCTTATCGTCAACCTCAAGATTATGAAAAAAGAATAATGCTTGATTATGAAGGTAAAATTCATGCCTGTCTTGCTGCTATAAAAAAAGAAATGACAACAGTTTTGAAACGAGAAGATTTAAGTATGTCTGTTTCCAACTATGATGGAGGTAATATTTCTTTAGAATTGTATTACGATACAATGATAAGAATTATGAGAGATTTTCGTAAAACACATTTTTCTTAACCTATATTATCAACCTTTTAAATTTTAATTACTATGCTTACAGATCTAGAAAAAAAATCAGTTGCGGCTGTACTTCTTGAAATTATTAATGCAGACCGTAGAGTTACTATTGGCGAATCAGAAGCAATGATTGATTTGCAAAGAAATTTGGGTATAACAGATAGTCATATTGAGGAAGCAAAAGAAATGAACCCTTATGTTTGTTTGAATACAATTTCTAAAATGAATATTCAAAACAAAGCTATTGTTGCTGTTGCTATGCACAAAATGATAAATGCTGATGGTGTAGCTTCACAAGAAGAGATAAATGTATTTAATCTTGTTTGTTTCCATTGTGGAATTAATATTTAATTTTATACTATTATGGGTTTATTTAGTATGATAAAAGACTCATTTATTAGTAGTGGCGAATTGAGACGAATAAATCAGGAAATCAACCAACATCTCATTAAGGCTGTGCGCCTTTTTGAGAATGATGGTGGTATTGTTACTCATCTTAACGCTGCTTCTATTAAATATGAAGTTAGAGAAATTGAACGTTTGATGCCAAAATTTCATCAACAGATTAATAGATTAGAACCTTCTCATTTTTCAACGACTATCGTGACAAATATAGATGGTAGGACAATGTATCTACCTCAATATTTGCAAGCAGTAGAGGAATCTTTAGCTATTATGAATAATGCTCTTCGTGGTTTTTATTAATGACTAAAAAAGAAATGTTATGAGACTATTTGATTATTTTATGTATAGCATTGATGGTCAGGAAATAGAGCGAAATGCTACTATTATTTGTGCTGAAATGTATAAGCGTTCAAATGTTAATATGTCATTAACAATGTTAGGCTATCATGGTAGAGAGTTAGAAATAGAATATGATGGTTATTGTTGGAAAGTTACTATAATTATTGGACATGTTAAATCTGTAAAAACTTTTTATAGTGTTTCTAAAAGTACCGTGAAAACTTTTTTGACAGAAGTTTCTAAAGATTATAAACAGCATGGTCATGATTATAATGGCATGGATGAAAATGGAGTCGAGTGGTATGATGACTGTTATTCTTCATTTGATCCTGAGTATTATATGGTGAAGAAGTATTAAACTTATGATTGATTGTTTGAGGATTTAATATAGGTGAGTCTAATTTAGACTCACCTATTTTTTTGTGTTGTAGAGGAGGGTGTTTACTTGATTTAATTAGTTATGTGGTTGAATTTTAGAAAAAATTAGGTGTTTGGGATTGAGTTGTATTTGTTTAATTGCACATATTTTGAGAAAATGTGCATATTTTTGTGTTTGATGATTTAGTGGGTTTTAGTTTGATTTTCAACAAAAAATAGGTGTTGAAAGTGATATTTTTGTAAAAAATGTATTGTGGTTTGGATTTTTTTGTGTAATTTTGCAGTTGAATGGTGCTTTGTTTAATGTACAATGCATAATTTTAACCCCCTCCCCCTGCGGGGACTCCCCCTAAGACAGGGGGAGAATATAAAAAAGTCTAAAAAATATGAGTTTAAAAATTGTTGTGCTTGCAAAGCAAGTACCTGACACACGCAATGTGGGCAAGGATGCGATGAAGGCTGATGGTACAGTGAATCGCGCAGCATTGCCTGCAATCTACAATCCTGAAGATTTAAATGCGCTCGAACAAGCGCTTCGTTTGAAAGAGATACATCCGGGTTCTACGGTGCATGTTTTAACTATGGGTCCTTCGCGCGCTGCTGAGGTGATTCGCGAAAGTATGTTCCG
>JAZOUT010000133.1:0-3378 GCA_045658305.1 Candidatus Aphodosoma sp.
CGAGAGATTACTTCTTCTTATCGTAGCGCTTTGCGTAGCGGCTCATAAACTTATCCACACGACCTGCGGTATCAACCAACTTCATCTTACCAGTGTAGAAGGGGTGAGATGTGTTAGAGATTTCCATCTTGTACACAGGATAGGTTTCGCCGTTCACTTCGATGGTCTCCTTTGTCGAAACGGCGGACCGCCACAAAAACACGTGGTCGTTAGACATATCCTTGAGCGCCACCAAACGATAATTTTCGGGATGAATACCTTTCTTCATGTTTGTAATGTTTTTGAATTAATTGCTTTTAGCGACTGCAAAGGTAAGCATTTTATTTTCACTTGCAAACAATTAAGTAGAAAAAATGCTATTTATACTTAATTACGGTTTCTGAGGGCTTGAAAAGGTCTTCGATACTCTGTCCATTAGCTAAGTATATCGTGGTGAGTATATTATTACCATTCTCATCATTCTGAGGAATACAGTGCAAACTTTTCAATGCGGGGCAATCAGATACATCGATTGTTGTTAATTTACAATAAGCGAAACTTAAACTCTCCAATGCTGTACAATTCGACAAATTGATGGAAGATAGAGAGGCATTAGCATTGCAATTAATTGTTTTCAATGCAGCATTTGAAATATTGAGGGTTGTGAACATATTTCCCGACCAGTCGAGGTCTTCCAACGCTGTACAATTTGATATATTAAGGGTTGTGAGTTGGCAATTGCGACAATACAAAGTCTTTAACGCAGAGCTTTTAGTCACATCGAGAACTTTAATAGGACAGTCCCTGCATGTCAAATAAGTTAATTTGGTATTCTTTGTGACATCAAGGGTTGTAAGTTGATTAGAGTCGCAATCTAAATATGTTAATTCAGTATTATTTGAAACATCAAGGGCTGTAAGTTGATTAGAACTACAACCTAAACTTGTTAATTCAGTATTATTTGAGACATCAAGGGTTGTAAGTTGATTAGAACTACAACTTAAACTTGTTAATGCAGTATTTTTTGAGATATTAAGGGCTGTAAGTTGATTAGACCTGCAATATAATATTCTCAATTCAGTATTTTTTGCGAAATCAAGGGTGGTGAGTTTATTAGACTCGCAATACAAAAAGGTCAATTCAGTATTATTTGAGACATCAAGAGTTGAAAGTTGATTTTGGTTACAAGTTAAAGTGTGTAATGCCTTGTTTTTCGATAGATCAATGTCTTCTACTTTGTTGTTGTTGAGGTACAAACACTCCAAATTAACAAAATGTTCTATGCCAGAAAGATTGGTTATCTCCTTACCTATCACATTAATATACTTTACCGCCTTCGCCTCAGTAGCACTTATCCTACCATCATTGTTTGCGTCTATTTTCTTGTCGGTGGCAACATATGCATATTGATTTTCTTCTTTCGGTTCATAAATTACCTCATTCAATAGATATTGCTCAAATGTATCATTAAGGTCTGTTAATATTTCCTCAAACTCGCCTTGAAATACCTCGCCTTCTATCCACTTCTCAATATCAGAAGAGGTTAGGCTAAGTTCGTTATCCTCAATCTCAAATGTATAGGTATATTCGGTACCTGCTTCGTACGATACAGATGTATTATATTTATAGGTCTTGCCATCCATTTTCAAGTCAACA
Organism: Candidatus Aphodosoma sp.; assembly: GCA_045658305.1. Classification (GTDB taxonomy): domain Bacteria; phylum Bacteroidota; class Bacteroidia; order Bacteroidales; family Paludibacteraceae; genus Aphodosoma. The sequence goes on from JAZOUT010000133.1 coordinate 1,636, forward strand.
ACCAAAGCATTGTCGTATGGTCTCTCCTGCGGGAATACAATAGCAGAGTATTTCAATGTGCCCGTCTCATTATAAGGATATATTGTAGAGGTTGAGTTGCCAGGAGTGGCAATGCCTGTACTGAGATCGATTGAGCCTCGGGTTATGAGGTCAAGCAGTTGAATCTCCTTCTCTTTTGCAATTAGTTCCTCTTCCGTTACTCCATTTCCAGCAGTGAGTATAATGTTGATTTTAGTTAGCGCGTGCTTAAATTTCAAATCAACAGCCGTTTTCTGTGGAGCAATATCCAAAGCAGAGGCGTAGATAAAATCGCTATTATAGAAACCCTCTTTGGTATTTTGCATGTATTCAACTGCAAAAGGATACTCAGTAACAGAGGTAATAGTTGAATTGTAGGGATAGTAAGCATAGATATCGAGTGATGTATCTGAACTCTCCCAATAAACCTCGCCACCCTCGGGGGCGTTGATTTCGCCATTATTGTATGTAAATGGAGTATTATTGACAAAATTACCAGAGTTTGCCAATGTGCCGTTGTCGGAGATAAATACACCTACCTCGTCGTCGGCTTCAAATCCCGCCTCGTTCACGCGAGTGGTTTGACCGATTGAGCCTGTTAGGCGAAGTTGAATCTTTGATTCGGTGGTTGGATTGTCGGGGATCTCAGGCTCAACGGATGGGCCGTTGTCACATCCCTGCATCGACACAACGAGTGCCAACGCCGCAAGAATTGTAGAAAAGCGTTTCATTTGGTTTTGGTTTATGCGACTGCCACCTGCTCCGCTACGAACACAAAGTGTGAACAAACTTGCCCAACTCTGCGGTCGTAGGAAACCGGTACAAACAGACAAGGATGCCCACACAAAGCGGGCATTCGCATAATCCGTTCCGATTTGCACTTTTGAAATTTCCTACGTTTCAGAGTTACAGGAACAAATAGCAAACGCTAATTAATAATATGTTATGTGACGGCAATCCCGCCACTCTACAAAGTTAAGCAAAAAAATCCGCTCGGCAAGTGCCAAGCGGAGAAATTTTTGTGCGACGCCTTTAACGCTCAGTAGTGTGGCGAGGTGTGATGAGTGCTACGATGAGCAGAAACACTACCGCGCCAATGACCGAAGTGATGAGCGTTCCGAAAGAACTGACGGCTAACCATCCCATCATGCCGACCAGCCAGCCACCCAAGAAACCACCGATAATGCCGACTATGAGGTTGATAACCAGTCCCGCGCCACGACCCTTGACAATGAGGTTGGCTATCCAGCCCGCCAAAAGTCCTATTAACAAATACCATAACCAATACATAACGTTTCGTTTTAGAGTTTTCTATTGAGGGTGCAAAAGTCGTACCTTTTGCACGTGAGGTGTGATTGTGCGGTAAGTGGCGATGGTGTGTAGGAGGCGTGGAGTAGCGCATAAGAGCAGAAATAGGTAAATTTTAGGGCGATAGTTTTATTTTACGAAATTTTATTCTATCTTTGCATCGCAAATCGTGCGACGCACCTAAGTGTTGCATGGCGCGGGCCCATAGCTCAGTTGGTTAGAGCAGCGGACTCATAATCCGAAGGTCGTGGGATCATGCCCCTCTGGGCCCACCTAAAAGCAGTCACAACGAAGTGGCTGCTTTTTTTTGTCACAACGAAGTGGCTGCTTTTTTTGTCACAACGAAGTGGCTGCTTTTTTTGTCACAACGAAGTGGCTGCTTTTTTTGTTGGTCTCACCTGCAAAAGTCGGTGGACA
>JAZOUT010000134.1:0-5310 GCA_045658305.1 Candidatus Aphodosoma sp.
TCACAGCAAAAACTGAAGCAACAACATTATCACTACAACTTCGCAAAAACACCTGGATCAACAATATGCCATCACAGATATCTCCAGAGCCAAATCACTGCTCCAGGTCTACCGAAATCAAGCAGCACCTGGAGCACCAAACCCACCTCTAACCTCAATTTGCGCGCCAGGTGATTTCGCTGTAGTGTTCAGAAAACTGACTATACAATCAATAAAATATCGAGAAATCACTGCCGGGCACTCATTCAAATTTCACAATACCCTAATCAACATCACCGCCCCGCAGCGTAAAGGACTGGTCTTTTAATTTTTAACTGATTGATTTTCAGTGTTAGTTTTTACAAAAATTGCGAAATCCCACATAGAAGACTACATGGAGGTCGTAATTTTTACCTCTACCAAAGAGAGATTTCCGTAAGCCACACCTTCCAAAAGGTCATAGTGTTTCTTCTCGAAATCGGTAACATTAACCCATTCGCCTGTCACAATGTAGATGTAGAGTTTTTGACAGAATGGCCAAAAGCGAGACATATGATTACATTTCCATGAGGTATTCTTATCAAGGCTGTGGAGGTCTGTGCCATCTTGATTTTCCCCTTGCACAGTTACCACCTTGCTATTTTTTCCAAATAACAATCAATGTCATTGTGGCTGTAATCAGTCAGCATCTCCGATGTTTTAATCCAAGCAGCTGTATTGATACCGACGAAGAATATCTTCTTCTCTGCCTTAGCATAGTTATTGAATATATAAGGAATGAAGATTCCAGATTCGAGATGAAACTCGTTGGAGATTTATTTTAGTTTTTCGCAAAACTCTGAAACAAACTTTCGGTAGAAATCTTTGTTGATCATAAATCTCTTTTTTACTTTTTATACACCTTAAATTTATACTTCTCGTTGGGCTGAGCTTGCTCGGCGATACCCTCCTCGCGGACTTTTGCGATCAGCTCCGCAGGTGCAAGCACCTCCGTCGTTGCACCCATAGACAAAATCTTCTTTCTAAAATCAAACGAAGGACACAAGCGATACTCAAAAATCGAATACTCCTCGTTGCACTCAACCTCGACTTGCGAATGATGCAGAGGCAAGGTGCGCAGATATTTGCTCTGCCACGAATCGACCTTCAACGCCACTGGTTCGACATTGAAATCCTCTTCGACGATGATAATTCCGTAATAGTCCTCAAAGAATTTCGCAGCATCGAACTTCTTGGGCAGTTTGAATTTTCGCTCGGTTGGCTCCAACGCTTTGATGCGGTCAAGGGCATACAAGCGAAGTTCATCATACCCCTCGCTCTTGCCGAGCATATACCACCTCTGCTCAAAGAGTTTCACGCAATAAGGCTCCACCTCAAAAGTCGAAGGCTCCTCACGATGAAAACTGTGATAAATCATCGAGAGTGCCACACTCTCGCGCATTGCATCTACAATGGTTGTCAGGTGTTGCTGCCCCGAAGGCACATTTTCGAGTAGTATGCGGTTTTTGAGCTCTTGGCTCTCGTGCAGAATATTATTGACAGAGAAGGTCTGAATAAGCCACTTACGCACACCCATATTGTCGATGCCCTCACGGTCGGCAACAATATAACCTCGCTGCGTGCGACTATACTTTATCTCAATGTCGAACAACTCCTCCACAGCATCGGTATAGCGGTGGAACTGACGCTCCGACAGCTCCTCGCCACGCCCAAAATGCAACTCGAAGCGATGTTGTATCTCTTCGAGCGATATAGGTCCACGATTGTATATAGTTGTAACAAACCACACATAGCGGTTGATAAGTCCTGAGGTACTCATAGCGGTCGGAATTTTAGGTAAAGTTAAAAAATTATAATCGAATCCAACGCTCGGGCGAGGATGAAAAATGCATCGTCAATGCGCCGATAATCACGCCAACCGCTACGGCAATAGCAAGGGGAATTCGTTGTTTTCGTTTGTTCTGCGGAAACGAATCAGCTGCACGACCCCACAGACTTGCAAGGTCACACGGCTGATTTATAATACTTTGTCGCAACTGCTCGCTAAAAGGCAACTGCTCTTGGCTTTGCTTCTGATGTTTCATATGTCCCATAATCTTTGCTATTAAATTTTGATGCAAAGATATGGCTGCATACTGATAAAATGCGTCATAGTAAAAGTTTATTAGCAAAAAGAGGAGTCGATTACTCAACTCCTCAGTAAGCGCACAAATGAACTATCCCATAATCTCTTTGAGCAACTCGTCTAAACGCTTTTCAACAAGTGCATACCATAGGTTAGAACCCTGAAACTGCTCAGCAGGAATAAACTCCTTGTAGCGCTCCAAGAAATCGGGCGTGTATAGTTCCTCGCTATGCCAGCGATTGATAATGCGCTCCCAATCCCACTTGTCGGCAAACTTGTCGAGCATAGCATATGAGAGTTTCAGATTGCTGTTATCCGACATCTCGTGCAAATCCCACTTATCGGCAAACTGCTCAATAATCTTTGGAGTGAGCAATCCCTCGGGAGCGTAGCCCGACAATACTTTCCAATCGATATAATCCTTGAAGTTTTCGAGGATCGACGCTGTCCAGAGCATTTCGGTATTCTCTGACAAAACCTTCCAATCAATCTCACTGCGATACTTGCGGAGCAACTCCTCGTTCCACTTAAACTTGCGCGACAACTTTTTCCACGCCTCTTTGTTCAACTCTTGCGACACAATAGCATCGCCAAATGTTCTTACGATTACCATAATTCAGATTGTTTTATTTTGTTAAATAGATGTTGCTGCCTCATACACATCGTGCAAAAATCGCAGTGCTGCGCCACGATATTTTTCTAAAAGTTTTTGTTCGTCTGTCATCATTATTCTCGTTTTATGGTGCAAAGTTGAGAAATCACACTGCCACATTGTGTCAGAGTAAAAAATATCTTCATACTGACAGCCTTTGGCTCTCTCAATTCTCACCTTTGCAGAAAAAAGAGATGAAAATAGCAATATTAGGAAGCCGCACATTTGAAGATTATAATGCAATGTGCTCTTTTATTGAGGAGAAGTTAGCGACTATGGAGCATCCTGCCATTGAGGCGGTGGTGTCGGGAGGCGCAATAGGTGCAGATTCGCTTGCCGAGCGTTATGCACAGAAACGAGGCTTGGAGATAGCACTACAAGAGAACGATACCCGCCTGTATTAAGGGCGGGTATCGTTGTGTTTATTATTTTGTTAATGGCAAAATTACCTCTATCAGTTCTATGAGGTTTGGCAATGCCGACTCTAAATCGGTATATTTCCAGCAATACCAAGAACTATTACTTTCCCAACTACCAATATTTGATATTGCATCTTCAATTATATTTGCTGTATTAGGATCTTTACCCTCAACACAATAAATACCATAGTATATGTTTGAATCTCTATCTATAACAATTCTAACAGGATGTCCATCGATTTGCAAATTGATTCCGACAAAAACAATCTTTCCTCTATTTCCTAATGTTATGTTGTTTTTCAAGTCCGGGAAGTGTTCTGTCAATTCAATCTTCCACTTTTCAAACATCTGATTTTCTATCTTACCTTTTAATGTTTCTAAGTGGCTTAGTACTTTGTTAATATCGTCTTGATATTGACGAATTGTACGATAATCATCATACACCTGACCTATTAAACCAAGTTTTTCCTTGATACACTCTTCTACTTTCATATTTAACTCTTTATCTATTGTTCTTAACCCAAAAATACCCTCCAAATAGTCTATATATTGTTCCACCGCACAACGTAACAGATAATCTTTTTCGGGAATCATAGGAGTAACTTTCTCTTTCAACCACGGCAGAATATCATCTCTAAATGATAAATTCACATACCGTTGTGCATATTCAGACTTATATGTGCCCCAAGATTGTTCAGCCGGTTCCGAGCCTTGCTGAGACAAATAGACAACAAAAATTTGTTCATCTGCAAATCCATTTGACTTGGTACAATCTATGTATCTTGATAACTGAGCCTCCTGATCTGTTGCGTTATAGATTTTGTTCTCGAAAATAATGGCATATCCACCAACCTTGTCACGCACCCAAAGGTCTATTCGACACTGCTCCTGCGTAATTAACGGACTCTTGATGTGTATGTAACGATATTCGTTATTTTGTTCTGCAATATACGCCAACAGCGATTGTAAAACGACATACTCTCCTGATTGCGATTTATATCGCAATAATTTACATAGTATGCGACTATGCCCATTTTCGTTGATATGCAGTTCGTCAATAATGTTGAGGTGATATGGCAACAGATGTCTATTCTGCTCAATGCAACGCTTTACATCTGCCGCCAACTCCATTACAAAACTGACTTCAGACGCCTGCTGCTTTGCATCTTCGCCAACAATATAATTGACAAAGTCGAGTATCTGAGATATTCTGTTGTTATCCATTGTATTGGGTTGTAGTCTATCACAAATTTAGTAATTTAATTTCATTCTCACAAACTCATACAACTCTCGCATGTAGTCGTCTATATTTTCATCCAAGTAGAAGCAATCCTTTTGTGGACGCCAATGATAATGCACTTTGTCGGAGAATGGCTCGGTCCACTGCTCTACGCCCGGCATATCGGGGTGATAATTGGCTGGCGAGAGAAGACACCAACAATTTTCCACCTCTTCCAATTTCAGATGCTCGCAAGTGGATATATTCTTTATTTTTCATAATAAGTGGAATGTAATTTTCGGCAAAACTACACCACCAAACTGCCAAAATATGGCAGATTAGAATTTCAAAGACAAAAAGAGCAGAATGTTGAATTTTATTTAAGCCAGACCAAGTGACTCCAATTGATCTCAATTTAGACTACATAGGAGGCTACACGGGAAGAGTAAGATTGGAGTTTAAGCGATTTTTGTGAGCAATATCGTTTCACTACACATCGTCATTCCCGACTCCGATCGGGAATCTAAACACATTACTCCCCTTTGCAGTAAAAAGGGGGATCCGCAACAAAATTGTGTGATGGATTCAGCGAGATCTCAAGTTTGGAAACTCCCTGTGGGTATAACATTTAATCAAATACCCGCTTCATTCTTCGCTCAATGGAACAGAATTTATCGATTTTAATAAAAAGCGATTTTTTCGCTCAACGATTACAAGAACATCAAAAGCCACCCGGAATTACGTTCGAACGCTTAAGCGATCCGTTTAGTGAGCACCCATTCTGAGCGCGTCCCAATAATCACAGCAAAAACTGAAGCAACAACATTATCACTACAACTTCGCAAAAACACCTGGATCAACAATATGCCATCACAGATATCTCCAGAGCCAAATCACTGCTCCAGGTCTACCGAAA
>JAZOUT010000135.1:0-21732 GCA_045658305.1 Candidatus Aphodosoma sp.
AAACTGGGCATTCGAACCAGAAGTGCTTGCAATGTATGCAAAACACTATCAAACAGGCGAATTGATTCCTAACGAAATCATCGAAAAAATCAATGCATCGGCTACATTCAATCAAGGATTTATGACAACAGAGTTGACAGCTGCAGCTATCCTCGACATGAACTGGCACGACCTCAAATCGGTAGAAGGCATCACAGACCCTATCGCATTTGAAAAAGAGATGATGGACAAAATCGGTTTGATTCCAGAAATCGCTCCACGTTATCGTACAACATACTTCAACCATATCTGGGCTGGCGGCTACAGCGCTGGTTACTATAGCTACTTGTGGGCAGAGGTATTGGATAAAGATGCATACGCATTGTTCAAAGAAAAAGGCATCTTCGACCAAGAGACAGCACAAAAATTCCGCACATTGCTCGAAAAAGGTGGCACAGAAGACCCAATGGAATTGTATCGCACATTCCGTGGTGCAGAACCAAATCCAGAGGCTATGCTTATTGGTCGTGGATTGAAATAAAAGTTGAGAGTTGAGGGTTTAGAGTTTAGAAACTTTACTCGCTTCGCTCGTTTTAGAATTTGATATGCGGGCTTGAGTGTCCCGCATATCAACAAAATCATCCGATACTGTTTTTTTAGACAGAATGACATAAAAACACATCTCTCTTTTTGCATACGCCTTGCTACACCTGCGGTGTATCTCGGCAAAAAAAGACAAACCATTCGGCATTAAAGAGTATCACACGGATTTCACGGAAATTATACAGCATTGATAAAATAAATGAGAACGGCACGAATAAATATCACAAAGTTTTTTACGCAACCGAGTGTGGCAAACATTGCTATTAGCGTGGTTGTGGGGGCTTTGTTGTTCAATGCACAACTTATAATGCATAATGCTCAATTAAGTAGCAGTTCTGTGCAAATGTTGTTTATGAAATATTTCGTGGTGTGGTCGTTGCCGATGATGTGGTCGCAAATATTAGGGTTTGTGGCAATGACAGGATTAATGGTATGGGTGATGCTGTTGTGCAATCAATTGCAAATAATACCAGTAAGATCGTCGATGCCACTAACTATTGGATTAGTAATGGCGGGATGCATCGGATATGTTCAGCCGTTCGACGAAAGTTATATAGCGGCAGTGTTTTTTATTTTAGCACTCAAAGAGTTGATACAGATGTATTATTTTGAAACACAGGTATCAGCAGCATTTAATATTACATTGTTGTTGGGTATTGCAGCGTTGTTTGAACCTACATACATTTGGTTGGCAGTATTGTTTGTGTTAGGAATGATAATTTTTAGGGTTATTACGCGACGTGTGTTTTTGAGTATTTTGTTAGGTGCAGCAACGTTGATTATAATTGTTGGCAGTCTATTTTGGTTGTTTGATTCGCTTGAAATTCTGACAAATTATCTCAATAGATTCGTCAACGTTTCGCTTTGGCATAAGACAACCCTAACAAAAGGGGATATAATAATTAGTTGCTTCACTGGAGGATTAATATTATTCACATTCGTGAATTATTTCTTCAGTCCGAGCAACTACAAACTAAATACACGATTGAACTTTGCGTTTATCAATTGGGGATTTTGGTTGTCGTTGATATGGGTTGTGGTGTTTGGTGCTGAATTTGCACAGTTGATTGCTATCCCAGGGTTGTTTGCCGTGATGTGTTTGAGTCTCTATTTCAGTACAAATCAGAGCAAAGTAGCGAATGTGGTGTTTGTGGTGTGGTTTTTGGTTTTTGCATTGTATAGAGTTGTTTTTTAGACAAGAAGACGGGAGAACAAGAAATAATCTCCCACAAATTACACAAATATTCACGAATTATAAAATAAACAATAATAAAATATGTTAGAAATTAAAGATTTACATGCCTCAATTGCAGGCAAGGAGATATTGAAAGGGTTGAACTTGACAGTGAAACCTGGTGAGGTGCACGCCATTATGGGTCCTAATGGTGCAGGTAAAAGTACGTTGAGCAACGTGTTGTCGGGACACCCTGCATACACAGTTACAAGCGGTTCGGTGACATTCAACGGTAAGGACCTTTTGGCAATGGCACCAGAGGTGCGCGCTCGCGAAGGTTTGTTTATGAGTTTCCAATACCCTGTGGAGATACCAGGCGTTAGCATGGTGAACTTTATGCGTGCGGCAGTAAACGAACAACGCAAACATCGCGGTTTGGAAGCTTTGTCGTCGGGCGACTTCTTGAAATTGATGAGAGAAAAACGCCAATTAGTAGAATTAGACAGCAAATTGGCTAATCGTTCTGTCAATGAAGGTTTTTCGGGCGGTGAGAAAAAACGCAACGAGATATTCCAAATGGCAATGCTCGAACCTCGCTTGTCAATCCTCGACGAAACAGACTCAGGTTTGGACATCGACGCATTGCGTATTGTGGCAAATGGTGTGAATATGTTGAAAACTCCAGAGAATGCGTCTATCGTAATCACTCACTATCAACGACTTTTGGACTATATCGTGCCAGACATCGTAGATGTGTTGGTAGATGGTAGAATCGTGATGTCGGGACCTAAAGAGTTGGTAATGGAACTCGAAGAGAAAGGTTACGACTGGATTAAAGCAATGCACAATAAATAATTTTTAAACAAAAGTACAAATTAAATTTATATTACGTACTTCTGTTAAAATAATGAAACATGACAAAACAATTTATTGATTTATATAAAGAAGTTGGTGGACAGATAGCAGCTAAGTCGGCATCGGTATTCAATACTAAACGCGACGAAGCAGCATGCATGTTGGAGTCGATAGATTTCCCAACACGCAAAACTGAAGAGTATTTATACTGTCCGCTATTTGATGCTTTAAAAACTGATTGGGGCGTGAATATCAATCGCTTGACATTCGGACTTAAGGCAGAAGATATGTTCCGTTGCGCAGTGCCAGGCATCAAGGCCATGGTTGCCCCTATTATAAATGATGTATGGGCTGGTGCTGAAGAAATTGAATTGGGTGGTGGTGCATTCGTATGTTCAATGAAATATGCAGCAGAAGCACACAATGACTTGATATCAAAATACTACAACACAATACTTAACGACAAAAAAGATGCGTTCGTCATGCTCAACTCAATGTTGGTGCAAGACGGACTTTTTGTTTATATACCTCGTGATGTTGAGTGCCAAATGCCATTGCAAATAGTGAATATGATGCGTGCAGGGCAAGCATTGATGGGAGTAAATCGCAACCTTATTATATTGGAAGCAAATACTTCTCTACAAATTATAGATTGCGACCACGCAATGGATAATTCAGAATATTTTGCATCGCGCATTACTGAAATATATGTAGGCGAAGGATCACGTTTAAACTATTGCTCGATGGAGAGCACACACGAAAAAATGGCTAATCTTCGTCGTTATGCAGTAGCTCAAGAGAAAGATAGTGTAGTAAAATTCAGTACATTTGGATTAATGAATGGAGCTACACGTAATCATATCGAAATAGATCTCAACGGCGAAGGCGCAGAGACATGGTTGGGCGGTATGTTGCTCATTGATAAGCAACAAAAATGCGATAATTACACTATCATCCGTCACCACAAACCTCACTGCACGAGCGAAGAACTATATAAATACATCCTCGACGACGAGTCGGAAGGAGGTTTCAGTGGACGCATTGTAGTAGATCCAGGCGCACAAAAAACAGTGTCGCACCAAACTAATCGCAACATTTGCTTATCGGAAAAAGCACGTGCATTGGGTCGTCCACAGCTTGAGATTTATGCCGATGATGTGAAATGCGGTCACGGAGCCACTACTGGTATGCTCGACCAAAACGCATTGTTCTACATGCAACAACGCGGTATCGGACTCAAAGAAGCTCGATTGTTATTGCTACAAGCATTCTCGGCAGAAGTGTTAGAAAGCATTGAAATTCCAGCACTTAAAGACCGCTTACACCTTCTCATCGAAAAACGCCTACATGGCGAAGAGATGCGTTGTGCAGGATGCCAAAAATAATAAAACAACCTATTTTATACAATAAAAACACATTATTTACCTAAAAAAACTGTAATTTATGAAAAAGAACGAACAACAAGGTCAATTGAAACGCGCAATGCGTCCGATTGACGTATGGGGACTTGCACTAGGTGCTATTATTGGCTGGGGATGCTTTGTGCTCCCAGGTAACGCATTTTTGCCAAAAGCTGGTCCACTTGGCACTGCCTTAGGTATGGCTATCGGTGCTTCACTCATCTTAGTTATTGCTTTGAGTTATGGATATTTAATACGCAAATTCCCACTTAGTGGTGGCGAATTTATCTATACAAAAAAGACAATGGGCAAGACCAACGCCTTCATCTGCGGATGGGGTATGATATTGGCTTACTGGAGTTTGATTCCACTCAACGCTACAGCATTGGGTATGATTAGCCGCTATTTGTTCCCTGGCATCATTCAAGTTGGTCACCTATACCAAGTTGCTGGTTGGGATGTATATGCTGGCGAAGTAATTGTGGCTTCGTTGTTCATCATATTGATGGCTATAGTAAATATTTGGGGCATCAAACAAGCCGCTTGGACACAGACTACTATCGCATTGACTTTGGTGGCTGGCATATTTATGGTTACATTCTTGATATTGACTCAAGGCCCTGATTGGAACAACCTTACACCTGGATTGCCTCAAGGTCAAAACTGGTGGAAAGGCGTATTTGCTATTGTTGCCATGGCTCCATGGGCATTCATCGGGTTCGACTGTATCCCTCAATCGGCTGAAGAATACAACTTTAACCACAAAAAATCTACTCGCATAATGGTGTTGGCAATTTCTATTGCAGCATTGTTATATATCGCTGTAAACACTGTTACAGCATTAGGTTTCCAAGATGGTATGTCGTGGGAAGAGATGCTCGTCTATTTAAAAAGCAACAACCAAATTTGGGCTACTGGCTATGTGGTTAAAATGAAATTAGGCATTATTGGTCTTACACTTTTGGGTATAGCAATGTTCTGCGCTGTAGTTTCGGGTATGAACGCATTCTATATCTCTACATCACGCCTCATGTATGCTATGGCTCAAGATGGTGCTTTGCCTTCAACATTCGGCAAATTAGGTGTTAAACACGGCACACCTCGCAATGCTATTTTGTTCGTAATGGTGCTCAGTTTATTTGCCCCATGGTTTGGCCGTGAGGTGTTGAACTGGATTGTTGATATGACTTCGGTTGGTGCAGCAATCGTATTCGCCTACACTACTGCATCGGCTGCTATTTGGGCTATCCGCCACAACCACAAAACTCAGGCTTGGATTGGTTTCATTGGTTGCATCATTTCGTTGTTCTTCTTGTCGCTATTGATTATTCCAGGCATGCCAGGATATTTATCATTCCAAAGTCGCATTATTTTGCTCATTTGGATTGCGATAGGTGCCGTATTCTATGCCTTAATTCATAAAAAATACAAAAAAACATCTGACGAAAACAAGATAGAAGAAGTTGAAGATTAATATATATGCTTGACATTGAAAGTATAAGAAAAGAGTTCCCGATACTTGCACGCGAAGTGCACGGCAAGCCATTGGTTTATTTCGACAATGGCGCAACAACACAAAAACCTCAGTGCGTGTTGGATCGCATCATGCGTTCATATACGCTTGAGAACTCAAATATTCACCGTGGGGTGCACTATCTTAGTGGTGTAGCCACAGAAGCACATGAGGCAGCTCGCCAACGCGTGGCTGACTTCATTGGTGCTCGCTCGAAAGACGAAATCTTATTCACTCGTGGTACAACCGAGAGTGTCAACCTCGTGGCTCGCACTTTGGCAGACCAAATATGCCACGAAGGCGACGAAATAGTTGTTACTACAATGGAGCACCACTCCAATATTGTACCTTGGCAAATGGCATGCGAGCGCACGGGAGCAGTGTTGCGTGTTGCACCTATCAACAAGCATGGCGAACTGATTTTATCTGAATTTGAAGCGTTGCTCAACGAACGCACTAAGATTGTATCCGTTGCACACGTGAGTAATGTATTGGGCACTGTTAATCCCGTTGCTGAAATCATTAGCATAGCCCATAAATATAGTGCTAAAGTATTGATTGATGGGGCTCAAGCCATTGCCCATATTCCCGTAAACGTAGTGGAACTTGATGCCGATTTCTATGCTTTCTCTGGTCATAAAGTCTATGCTCCTAATGGCATTGGCGTGTTGTATGGCAAGCGCGAGGTATTAGATGCTATGCCTCCATTTATGGGTGGTGGCGAGATGATTGAAACAGTGCGATTCGAGAAAACAACATACAACAAACTACCTTATAAATACGAAGCAGGCACGCCCGACTATGTAGGCAGTTGTGCATTGGCTACAGCATTAGACTATATATCGGCAATAAGTATGAAAGAGATTGCTGATTATGAGCATGAACTACTTGCATACGCTACTGAAAAAATAAAAGAGATTGAAGGCATTCGCATCATTGGCGAAGCTAAAGAGAAAAGCGGTGTATTGTCGTTTGTGGTCGATGGCGTTCACCCTTATGACATAGGTATGATGCTCGACAAACTTGGCATCGCCATCCGCACTGGGCATCACTGCGCCGAACCACTCGTCGATTGGTATGGCATACCAGGCACAGCACGCGCCTCTTTTGCCTTCTACAACACAAAAGAAGAAATCAACTACTTCATCTCATCCCTCAAACGAGTATTAATGATACTAAAATAATTTTCAGACAGGAAGACAGGATAACAAGAAAAAAATCATGTTCTCTTGTCTTCATGTCTCTTAAAAACATTTTATGGAAAATAAACGATTTAAAATTGACATTGACGAAATCTTGAAAGCGAAAGTCAAGAAAAAATTGCCAAAATTCTTAGTCAATTTCCTCAAGCGACGCATACATCAAGAAGAAATCAATGACTGCATCGAAAAGGCAGAACACCCTCAAGGTGTAGGATTCTTCGACGAAGCACTCAATTATCTCGACATTAAATACGAAGTGCGTGGTGCCGAAAATCTCGACCCATCGCGCCGTTGCATCTTTGCTAGCAATCACCCAATTGGTGGCCCTGAGGCCTTGATTATGGGCTCGGTTATGCGCAAATTCTACGGCGAAAGTTTCCGCGTGCCTGTTAATAACATCTTGGCACACTTCCACCCTCTTGCCGAATTTTTCGTACCTGTGAATATGGGCGGAAAACAAAGTCGCGAAATCAGCGAAGGTCTCACTCGCATGTTCGAAAGTCCATATCAAGTGCTCGTTTATCCAGCAGGCAAATGTGCCCGTACTGAAAAAGGCAAAGTGACCGAGCAACCTTGGAAAAAGATGTTCATCACACAATCGCGTAAATATGAGCGCGATGTAGTGCCAGTACACATGTCAGGCTATAACTCTAAGCTCTTTATGCGACTAACATCGTTGAGCAAATTCCTCGGTTTGAAATTCAATATCGGCATGTTTATGCTTGTGGATGAATTATTTAAAAAACAACATAAAACATTTGTCATCACCTTCGGCAAACCAATCCCTTATAGCACATTCGACAAGTCGAAAACCGACCAACAATGGGCTAATGACGTGCGCAACGAAGTAGAAAAACTACAAGAAGGTAACGGACAAGAATTAAATATGTAATAACAAAAGTATAGAGATTAGAGTATAAAGTATAGAGAACCATTTGGCATTACTATTTAACACTATACTTCTAACTCTTAACTCTATACACTAAACTCTAAACACTATGGTACCTATTATTGAACCTATTTCAAAAGAGTTACTCAAACAAGAACTCAACGAAAAAACTTTCCTCAGAAAGACAAACAAAGCTGACAACGAAATATATGTCGTAAACGCCGAAAATTCGCCTAACGTATTGCGCGAAATCGGTCGTCTACGCGAAGTGTCATTCCGCGCCGTAGGTGGTGGCTCGGGCAAAGAGTGCGACCTCGACCACTTCGACCTCGAAGACAAAGCTTGCTATCAACTCATCGTATGGAACCCAGAATTGGAAGAAATCATCGGTGGCTATCGCTTCACACGTTGGGCGCAAGCATCGTTCCACGACAATGGTCAACCATACGTAAACACAGAGCACCTCTTCGATTTCTCGGAAAAATTCCTCAAAGAATATTTCCCTTACTGCCTCGAAATGGCTCGCGCATTCGTACAACCTAAATATCAAAGTGCCGAAATGGGTCGCAAAAGCCTTTTCGCCCTCGACAACCTTTGGGATGGCATCGGTGGTCTTGTTGCAACCGATCCTTCTATCAAATACCTCGCAGGCAAAGTAACTATCTATAGCACAAGCCCCGACAAGAGCCGTAAAGCTATGATTTACTACCTCGAAAAATTCTTCGGCGACCGCGAAAAAATGCTTGTCTCTAAACACCCTGAAACTTGCACCGACGAAGAACGCGCCGAATTCGATGCTATGTTCTGTGCCGACACAGCCAAAGAAAATTACAAAATCCTTAACAACTTCGTTAAGTCAATGAACGACAGCATTCCGCCGCTCATCCACTCTTACATCGAACTCTCAAGCTCAATGAAAACATTCGGCACAACATTCGACCCTGATTTTGGCGACTGCTACGACACAGCTATGATCATCACAATTGCCGATATCTACGAACCAAAATACAAACGCTACATCGAATCATACTTCGAACAAAAATAACTAAACTTTAATGTCAACAGACAACCGTCTACAGTCGCAAATCTATTGTCTATCGACTGTTGACCGTTGACTGTTGACAATAAACGAAACTATGCAAGAACAACCAATAATAAGCGCCATTGACCGCCAAATAATCAAAGCCGAACTAACACAAGAGCGCTTTCTCCGTACAACCAACAAGGCCGGCAACGAAATCTACATCATCAATGCCCACAACTCGCCCAACACCATGCGCGAAATCGGACGCCTACGCGAAATCGCATTCCGTGCAGCCGGAGGTGGCACTGGTTGCGAAGTCGACATCGACCATTTCGACACAATGGACTCCCCATGCGAACAACTCATCGTATGGAATCCCGACGCCGAAGAAATCATCGGTGGCTATCGTTTTATACTAGGCGAAAACATCAAATACGACCCACAAGGTCAACCACTTATCGCCACATCACACCTATTCCACTTCTCCCAAAAATTCATCACCAACTACATGCCCTACACCATCGAGTTAGGTCGCTCATTCGTAACACCCGAATACCAATCCTCACAAGCCGGAGCCAAAAGTCTCTACGCCCTCGACAACCTTTGGGACGGACTCGGTGCCCTCACCATCAAATACCCACAAATACGCTATTTCTTCGGAAAATTCACCATGTACCCATCCTTCGACACCAAAGGACGCGACATGATATTATTCTACCTCAAACGCCACTTCGGCGACCGACAAAAACTCGTCACACCTCACAAACCACTAAAATTCGCGCACAAACTATCTCTGCTTCAACGCCTATTCCCAATGCAAGCAGTAAAAGAAAACTATAAAATTCTCAACCGCGAAGTTCGAGCACTCGGCGAAAACATTCCACCACTCGTCAACGCCTACATGAACCTCTCGGCAACAATGAAAGTATTTGGCACTGCCATCAACGACGAATTCGGCAACGTCGAAGAGACCGGCATCCTCATCACCGTTAAAGACATTTACGAAGAGAAACGCGAACGACACATCATCAGTTACGTCCAAAACCTCAAAGAAAATCTCAAAATTAAACAAATCGGCATAAAATAAAAATACACACTCTCAGTGTGTACTCCGCTCTTAAAAATCCAAAATTTAAATATACTATAGAGATACCTGCAAGCAAGGTGCTCCTCACCTAAAAAATACACACTCTCAGTGTGTATCCAACCAAAAAAATCACAAAAAAAATGATACTCATCATACTCATATCAATCTTAATCATCCTCATCATAGGCGTCACTATCTTCGTCCGCCGCGTCAACAAAGTCACCCCCGAGCAACCCCCTGTCGAAATAGCCGACGACTGTTGCGGCTCACACGCCGTTTGCGAACGCGACAGCCTACTCTCGCAGACCGACCAAATCATCTACTTCGACGACGAAGAACTCGACACCCTCCGAGGCATCGCATCCGAAGAGTACACCGAAGCACAAATCACAATGCTCGAAAACGTCTTCTACACCCTCCGCGAGCAAGACGTCGCCGGATGGATACGCAGCATCCAACTCCGCAACATCGACCTCCCCGAAGACATCCGCGACCAAGCCCTACTCATCGTAGCCGAACGCCGCGAACACACCCTCGAAGAATGGACAAAAAAGAATAATGGATGACCATTGAGTCATCCATTATTGTTTATATATATATATATATATCATCACAACTTATAATTAAATCCCAACGAAATCAACTCATAAAATTGCATTTTAGGTTTGCCACCATCTGCTGGTATAGTTGTAGAATCATAGCGCGGATAAAGACTAACCTTCGCCGATAAAAACCTATTAATCTTAAAATTACCTATCACCTCACACCCCACTTCAACACCCTTAATCTTACCTACATAGTTACCAAAGAACGAAAAATGCACCTCCATACCTATCGATTCATTAAAATCATAATCAAAATCCGTACGCACCAACGCACCTAACTGATTCGATTGACGTGTACCATCAGTGATACCAACCTGATGCGCAATATTCTCTTCAGGCAACACACCGTCTTTATACGACATATCAGCCACATAAACCAACTTATACGACAACGGAGACACAAACACCGACACCACACTATTCCACTTATAATCCATACCCAACGACAAACTCATACGAATTGGAGAAAACGGACCTGACGAGCGAATATATGTATTTGATTTATAAGTATTAAACAAAGAAGTTTGAAAATCCCACTCCGCAGTATAGAAAAATTTATTAAAAGCCTTATAACCTAACTTTGAATTCAAACGGAGCAAATCCTCATTCACACGCAACCAACGCAACGAATCGCTCGACATACCATACAAACCCAATTTCCACTCTGCTTTATTATCCCACTGCAAGCCTTTGCGATTATCATAATTAAAATAACCCATAGCATACATCGTCATCGCCATATTGCTCTCGCCACCCTTATACCAATTCGACGAAATATAATTTTGCGACGCATGCACCTGAAATTTAGCACCTTTACTCCACTTCAACATTTCCGGCAAATCAACCTTCAAGTTCGACGTCCTTGCCTTATTCAAACTATCAAGATTCAACAACAATTTATCTCTCTTATCATACTGAATATGCCCCATTTGCAACTCCGAAATCGACGGCAACTGACTCTTATGATAAGCATACAACTCTGGCTCTGTTGAGCGTATATATCCCTTCACTCCCTTACGCACCTCTACCACAACACTATCATCACTCCATATTCCATACTCCCTGCCTTGCTCTACATTACCCAAAATCCAATCCATAAACAACGGATTCACGTCTGCTGAATGCTGAACATTTAACACGACACGTTGAGAATCAACTTCTGCAAGCAACGAATCTGCATCAATAGTCGTTGCCAAAATACTATCAACCGCCACCCTATTCAACAACTCAACAAAATCATATCCCACAAGAGTATCTGCCATATCTCCAGCCAACACTGATATTGAATCATCCTTAACAACCAACTCTTCACTCTGCATTTTATCATTCAAGCTCGCCATCACACTCGATATCAAGGCATTTTTCTCTCGCTTACGAGCCTCCTCTCCCTCACCAACAAGCTCTACAAAATCACGTTTTTGAGTCAACGAATCAGAAACATTTGGTAACGAATCTATCTCTCTCACTTTGGCATACTTATCAAGCCAAGCCTCAAACTCAGCATCAGCTAACTCTATGGTATCTGTTGAGAGTGAATCACACAACACTTGAGACGCAAATAATTGCGCCCCAACAAACCACAAAATTATGAGTAATATATATTTACTCCTCAACATCATATTTCTGGAACAAGAAATCGTTATAAGGGAAACGTTGGATATGAATCTCTTTAACTCTTTCATATAACAACGCCTTCAACTCATCAATATTGTCTTTCTCGCGAGCCGAAACAAACACACAATCTGCACCCATATTAGCCATCCAAGTCTTTTTCAAGTCATCAAGACTATAATTTTCTCTCTTCATTGGCGACAAATCATCCTCATCTTTAGGCGTATACGTAAATGCATCTATCTTATTAAACACCAAAATCGTAGGTTTCTTCTCTTTACAAACATCAAGCAATGTCTTATTTACCACCTCATAGTGTTCCTCAAAGTTAGGATGCGAAATATCCAAGATATGCACCAAAAGATCAGCCTCACGCACCTCGTCCAATGTACTCTTAAACGACTCAATCAAGTGGTGTGGCAACTTACGGATAAACCCTACCGTATCGGTCATCAAAAACGGAAGGTTGTCAATAATCACCTTACGCACAGTGGTATCGAGAGTTGCAAACAACTTATTCTCGGCAAAAACATCGCTTTTTGACAATAGGTTCATCATCGTAGATTTACCTACGTTGGTATAACCCACCAATGCCACGCGCACCATTTTACCACGATTCTGGCGTTGTGTAGTCATCTGTTTATCAATAGCCACAAGATGCTTTTTGAGCAATGATATCTTATCGAGAATTATACGACGGTCAGTCTCAATCTGTGTTTCACCCGGACCACGCATACCGATACCACCTCGTTGACGCTCCAAGTGAGTCCACATACGCGTCAATCGTGGCAAAAGATATTGATACTGAGCCAACTCCACTTGAGTCTTCGCATACGCTGTTTGTGCTCGTTTAGCAAAAATATCAAGAATAAGGTTCGTACGGTCAAGAATCTTTATCTGCAATTCGCGCTCAATATTGCGCAACTGCACAGGCGACAATTCGTCGTCGAAAATCACCATCCCAATTGGTTCTTCACTCTCTTCTCGTTCTTTGATAAATTCGCGTATCTCCATCAACTTACCCTCACCCACAAATGTACGAGAGTTAGGATAATCCATTTTTTGGAAAAATGTCTTCACTACATGCGCACCCGCTGTGTCAGCCAAAAATGCCAACTCGTCGATATACTCACGTGCCTTTGCCTCTTTTTGTTGAGGTGTAATCAGACCAACCAACACTGCATTCTCACAATAAATTTCTGTTACTTCTATTGCCATATTTCTTATCTATTTTCAAATCAAAATTCTTAATAAACACACACTCTCGTTGTGTACTATAAATGATTGTTTTCTTGCTTGCACCTTGCTTGAAGGTTGCTTGAGGGCAACACTCTCATTGTGTATTCAAACAAAAAATCACACTAAAAACACCCCTCCATCAATAACATTAAATATTTTCACTTCGCTATCTACCTGTGCCATCAACTGGTCAGTATGATTGCGATTGGTGTCGGTTATAAACACCTGCCCAAACTCATCCGACGCCACTAAATCTACTATATTCTTCACCCTTTGCGCATCCAATCGGTCGAATATATCGTCCAACAATAACAGTGGCGACACTTGCGTAACTCGCTTCAAATAAACATATTGCGCTAATTTCAACGCCACAAGATATGTCTTATTCTGCCCTTGTGAGCCAGTGCGTTTAATAGGATACCCATCGAGCAACATATCCAAATCATCTTTATGCGAACCGCGTGTAGTATAACCAATTGCATGGTCGCGCACACGACATTCGGCCAACAACGGAGCCAAATCTCCCTGCTCCGAATGCGATTTATAATGCAATTCAACCTTCTCACAATCGCCTGCTATAGCGCAATAAAAACGCTCAAACACAGGTGTAAATCCTTCAATAAATTCCTTTCGACGAGCATAAATATACTCCGCTTCGGCAGCCATCTGCATCTCATAAATCTCGAGCATTGCTGCGTCGGGCATATCGTCTTGTTTCAATAGTGTGTTCCGACTCTGCAACGCCTGATTATATCGCATCAACGACATCAAATATGGCTTATCGTATTGCGAGATAACCACATCCATAAACCTACGCCTCTCATCACTTCCCTCATCAATCAAATACTGATCCGATGGCGAAATCAACACTACCGGGATCAACCCAATATGGTCAGCCATACGCTGATAATCTTTCTTATTGCGTTTGAATTGCTTCTTTACTCTGCGTTTCACCGCCGCCGAGATCACCTCATCCTGCCCTGCCAATTCATACTCGCCCTGAAGCATAAAAAACTCTTCATCGTGATGAATCAACTGAGAGTCAACAGCATTCAAATGGCTTTTCGTAAACGAAAGATAATATATCGCATCCAACACATTGGTTTTGCCCATACCATTCGACCCCAAAAAACAATTAAATTTTGGAGACAACCACAAATCGCATTCACGCAAATTGCGATAATTCAAACCTGTAAGATGCTTTAGATACATATATTTTTCAACAATTCAATTGTGTCATTACCTAATTGGGTTTTACGCTCAATATGTTGCAAACACTCTTTTACAAACGGATTTTCCTCAAAACTACCACGCACAGATTCAAAGTCCCTCATCCTAACCGACTCATCACCATCCACCCCAAAACCTGTTTTGGAATTAAGATCAAACTCTTTTTTAGCATCATTATAAAGCAATTCATCAAGCGTAACAACCGCCTTTTTCCATGCCTCAATCACCGCCACCAAATCATCTATCGTAACCTCATCTATCGACTTATTCCAATATTTCAACAATTTATCGTATGCCCAAGTCCACTCATAATCATAATAATTCTTGTGCATAACTGCAAATTGTTGTTCAATGTCTTTCAATGATAAACTTCCTGCAACTATATCTTTTACCAAGCCATCAATTTCACTTTGTGGAGCAATAAGTCCCGACACGTCAAGCCATTCTCCACCACCAATAGTATATGTTGGCACCAATCTATCACGTAACTCTTTAACTGTTTTTATCGGCTCTTTCCCGATACGCGAAATAAGCGAGTTACCCAAAAATTTAGTTATTGCCATTTCATACAATTCAACCCCACGCACTAAACTTGAATTCTTTATTCTACAATTTTGATAAGAATAAACCTCATTATTTGCACCCGCCATTTGTTGTATGCCACGAAGCAAATCTACAGCTCGGTACATTTTCTGTATTGTATAAGGACTGAGCAAGTTGAAGTTTATATGGTCAATCTTAACTAAATCTTTGCGGTTATCACGTTTAGGCCATTTTTGTGCATCACGCACCGTACCAACTGAACGTAAATTCACACCTGGCACCAAATAACTCTCTGTCGCATTCTCTATTAAATATGAGAATGGCAATTCGCTTGTATCGGAATGTTTCGTATGACGACCCATTACTAAAGTGAAAGCTCCAATACGTGCTGGCCATAATATATACGAGTCACTTGTTGTCTTCGAACCACGCTCTGCCATACCTTGATGAATAGGTCCCAACTTATACATGTGATTACTCTGATTCGAACCTGAGCCGGCATTCAAAAATGAGTACATACCAGCAATCAAAAGACTCGATTTGTGATGCGACACAGTATATGGTCCTGCAAATATTGCTGTTGCCTCTCCATGAAAACCTTGACAGTTAGAGAAAAACAACGAGTCTAATGCCGAATAGTGTTTCCCCATCACTGTACCTTGACCTACAAAACAACGACTCACCAATGTCGAATCGGTAATATCAACTCCCGAACACAATATAAAATCATTACACTTCACACCTGAACCAATATGTACAGGGGTATGACAGTTAGAATTTATCGAACCATTCTTCAACTTCGACACACCACCCAACGTTGCACAATCCCCAATACGCACATTTTTTATTGTACCACAATTCACAATATGTACGTTATTTCCTATCTTTCCAACATCACTCTTTTGCTCTTCAACATATTCATCTATCAAATTTTCTAATTTAGCAATCAATTCATACTCATGACGATACAATGTCAATATATACGCCAAATGCGCCGAAAGATTGTCGTAAATAGGCACCTCTCGTCCTCCTGATTCATTCATCACTGGCACGCGAACTCCATTACCAAACATTGCCTCTCCATCTACAACTATCAAATTAGTATTTTCAATAAATACATCATCCCCAATTTCGTAATTGGCGATATAATTGTGTATTCTATCAATATAGCAATCATCTCCAATAGTAACATTGTGCAAACGAGCATGATACACTCCAGAATGCACTTCAAACCCTCCAGGCTGAACAAAAGAACGCTCAAAACACCCTAAACGCACTTTCCCAGAAAAAGCAACATTTTGCACATACATCACCTCAAAACCCTCAACCACCTCAACAGCATCCCAGTCTGTAGCAGTACACCCTTGATGTTGCAATTGTTCTCGTTCTTCTATTGTTAATTGTCTATACGTCATGAAAATTTATAAATAATTTATGATAATTTACGTTCAAAAAAGCATGCATCCCTGTCAAAAAAAAAATCACCCAAGAATTAACGCAATTACCTCTTCCACAGTCAACAACTGTTGCTCGCCCGAAACCATATTTTTCAACATCACCTTGCCTGCTTCGATTTCCGAATCGCCTACAATTGCCACGTATGGAATCTGATTGTTATCGGCGTATGTCATCTGTTTTTTCATCTTCGCAATTTCGGGATAAATCTCAGCTGCAATGCCTGCACGACGCACTTGACGCACTAACGGACGGCAATAATCCAACCCTTTTGGGTCGAATGCCAAGAATATCACTTGTGTGCCCGATGTAGCCTCTTTAGGGAATTTGTCGAGCATTGTCAACACGTCATAAATACGGTCAGCTCCAAACGAGAAGCCTACGCCCGACACTCCTGGCAATCCGAAAATACCAGTCAAATTGTCATAGCGTCCACCGCCCGAAATCGAACCCATCTCTACGCCTAATGCCTTCACTTCCAATATCGCACCTGTATAGTAGTTCAAACCACGAGCTAAAGTCAAATCCAATTCTACACCACATTTCACATCACTCTCGCCTACATAGCGAAGCACCTCTTCCAATTCGTCAAGACCCTTTTGTGCAGTAGCACTCTCTGCCAACACTCCACGCAATGTAGCCACTTTTTCTTCGTTCGAGCCCTCAAGCAAAAGCACTGGTTTCAACTTCTCTACCGCTTCAGCAGGGATGCCTTTTGCCATCATCTCTTCGTTCACTTTGTCAAGACCGATTTTATCCATCTTGTCGATAGCCACAGTGATATCGATAATGCGGTCTGCCTCGCCAATCCATTCTGCAATACCAGCCAACACTTTGCGGTTGTTCAATTTAATAACCACGTCGATACCGAATTTTTGGAATGCTTGGTCAATCATCTCAATCATTTCAGCCTCATACACAAGCGAGTCTGAGCCTACTACGTCGGCATCGCATTGGAAAAACTCGCGATAACGACCCTTTTGTGGACGGTCGGCGCGCCACACTGGTTGTATCTGAAAGCGTTTGAATGGGAATGTTATCTCATCGCGGTGTTGCACTACGTAACGTGCAAATGGCACTGTCAAGTCATAGCGCAAACCCTTCTCACTCACTTTATTTGTAAGTTTGATGCTGTTTTTTGCCAACAACTCTTCATCCGACAATTTAGCTGCCCAGTCACCCGAATTAAGCACTTTAAACAACAATTTATCGCCCTCTTCGCCATATTTACCCATCAAAGTAGAGAGATTTTCCATCGATGGAGTTTCTATTTGTTTAAAACCATAATTAGCAAACACCGAGCGAATTGTATTAAAAATATAGTTACGTTTCGCCATCTCTACAGGCGAAAAATCACGCGTTCCTTTTGGAATTGAAGGTTTCATATCTTAATTATTATTGATTAATTACTAAAAATGCTATTATAAATCAAATTTGTGGCTCCTATGTTCTTTGCAACATATTCTTTTGAAGCTGTCGATGCCACATCATTCTTCTCAAAAAACTCATCCAATGCTCGGGCACACTCTTCGTAATTCGCTATCGACTGCCCAGCGCCACATTCAATCAACTCTTTAGCCTCTTGGAACTTATGATAGTTCGGACCAAACACCACCGGCATTCCCCATGCCGCTGCCTCAAGAGTATTGTGTATTCCCACACCAAATCCCCCACCTATATATGCCACTTGCCCATACTGATACACACTCGACAAAAGACCAATAGTATTTATCACCAACACATCAAATGAATTGAGAGTTGAAAATTGAGAGTTGAGAGTTAAGTTTGCCTCACATATCTTATTGTCCCTCTGTTTTAGGGGGACGAGCGAAGCGGAGGGGGTTAAAGCTGGTTGACCGTTGACCGTTGACTGTTGACTACCGTCTGTAATCTCCTTTTGTATATCTGTATACAACGCATATTTACACGTCAACTTCTCCATCAACTCTTTTATGCGTTCTTCGTGCACTTCATGCGGTGCAATAATCATCTTCATCCGTCCAGCTCGCTCATTTATATATTGCGCCAACAACTCCTCGTCTGGTCCCCACGAACTACCCACAACCAACACTGGCAATTGTGCATTGTGCATTGTGCATTGTGCATTGACAAACCTCTCCACAATCTCCAATTTCTTTGCCACCGCTGCAATATCTGCCACTCTATCAAATCGCGTATCGCCTGCCACCATCACATTCTCCACGCCAATCCCTTTCAACAACTCTTTCGACTCTTCATTCTGCACAAACAACATCTTGAATGCCTTCAACCCTTCACGGAATATTCCGCCATACCACTTAAAAAACACTTGTCCCGGTCTAAATATTGCCGAAATTATGTAAGTATCAACTCCATTTTTGCGCAACTCAGCCAAATAATTCAACCAAAATTCATACTTCACAAACACCACCTTTTCAGGTTTCACCAATTCCACAAATCTTCTCGCATTACGCGGTGTATCCAAAGGCAAATAGGCAATCACGTCTGCACCAGCATAATTCTTCCTCACCTCATAACCCGATGGCGAAAAGAAAGTCAACAATATTTTATACTCAGGATTCTCTCTTTTCAACTTTTCAATCAACGGACGCCCCTGTTCAAACTCGCCCAACGACGCAGCATGCACCCACACTACCCTATCCCCATCCGCCAATCCGCTCTCTATCTTAGCATACGCCTCCCTCTCGCCTCGCCACATCAATCTCACCTTTCGATTGAAAAATGCAACAATGCGAACCGCCAAAGCATAAAACCAAATTGCTATATTATACAAACTTTTCATTGAATATCAAACAAATAACCACACACCACCCCATAGTAACTACAACCTACAAATTTATAAAAAAATATTCATATACACAATAGGTAAAAAAATCTCCAAAATGTAGAAACACTGTGTGTCAACCATCAGACTACACAATGTAGGGACGCAGCGTGCTGCGTCCTATCAACTACAAGGTTGAAAGAACAAAAAAATCGGCGAAGCCACAAAGCCTCACCGATTTTTAAATTATTATCTATACCCACATATTCTCCACTATCTTAAAAATACACCTAAAAATTGACCATCCGATATTCTTCCACTGTCTTAAATGAAATACCCAACGGACAGAGGGGTAAATTTAGACAAGGTAATCACCAAAAACAGTGTCCTAAGGACGAAACGGTAAGAACCTATGTCCTACTCACTCATACTTACTCCCTATTCTCTGACAGGACGAACTGATTGTCCGTAGCAACGATTCATGCCGTAGTGGTCAATTTTGTCAGAACTGAAGTCCAGATGGACAACTTGGGTTGGATCGTCATCAAAGAGTCGAGTCGACCTGTAACAGCCGTGCGCCCCAACACCGTTAAACGAAGTGCCATTCATGTAACCTGCTGCGGGCAAGAAGATGGAATTACCATTTTTCCCAACTACTTTATATCCATTAACACCTTTTTGTATAATCCATGTCCACGTGCATTTTTGTAGCAATTCTACAACTTCATCTGCAGTTGGCGTTCTCCATACACCACCCCAATTAACAGTTGCTGCATCATCTTCTGGGTCAAGTACTATTTTATTATCTATAAAACCATTCAAACCATACTCATCATTATGGCAATATTTTGTCAATGTTGTTAGTGAACCATTACAATATTTATATGTACTCCAATCATATGTCTCTTTTGGCTCTACTTCTCCCCAAGCAAAATAATCTCCATATTCTTCTGGTGAATTTGCACCAACATTGCAAGTCGCCCATTTCAAACCAGATGGCAACCCGAGATCAACATATTCGTAATTACCCTTTTCTTGCTTTATTGTCGCATCCAATTCAATATTACTTCCCCAACCCTTTACTTCAGCCACAAAAAAATCTACTTTATATTGTTCTGTTACAATGTCTTTATCCCCGATTACAACATTAACATTATACGATTTGCCCATCACGAAGTTAACATCCGAAATAGTTGCTGTACGCTCTTCCAACGGATTAGATTCGTATGCAATGCTGAATGTTATATTATAGTTACGCGTTGTAGCAGGAAACAAAAATTGTACATTTTCTGCTGATGCGCTTGCGCCTTTGGCAATAGCAATTGTGCTACCAAACGAGTAACTACCTGTGCTTGTTGCTATCCATACCCAATTTGCTATATCTACATCACCACAATTTAGTTCTGCCGATTTCACCGCTTCAATAATTTGCACGTTCGAAATTATAATATTACCTTCCGAAAGATTGTTTTTGAAAGTAAATTCCACACGTGAAAGTAAATGCTCAAATGCCAATTGTACTGGGTCAGAATTAATTTTCAACAATGAACCTTGTGTGCGTGTTGCATATGCATAAATAAGGTCTTTATCTCCTGTATTAGTATATGCAAAATTACCTAAACCACGAGCTCTTTCAGAATTAGGATATTCGTCAATATTATCAACTACTCCTGCTGGTGCAAATGCGTGGAAATGATAAGTTTGGCTTTCTTCCCACATTTTTTCCTCTGCGCATACCCACACATCACCTTGTTTTTCCACTTTAGTAGCATTGAACACAACACCATTATCGTTATGCCCCCACACATCAAAATTGGCTAAATTAGCCGTAGTAATAGTATTGTCTGCACGTGTCAAATCTTCCACTTGTTGATTTGAAAACGTAATACGACCAGCCTCTGCTGCTGGATCAGTTGGTTGGCAAGCTACAAATAATGCCAACAACGGAAGTAAGAAAAATAATTTTTTCATAATTCAAAATATTTTAAGTGATACAATAAAAAAAGCGAGAACTTAACTTTCTCGCTGATAATAGGTATTTGGCGTGACCTCGCATACACGAATAAGTTAAGCCCACGCATTTACACGCAATGGGCATTCTTGAACTTATTCCTTCATATGCTAAAATCGCCAAATTTTATTATCAGAAGAAATGAGCAAAAATGCTATAGTTAAATAACCAAGGATGACCCACCCTAATTATTATATGTCAAGTGCAAAGGTAATATTTATTTTTGATGTAAACAAACTTTTCAACAAAATAATCTCCCATTTGTCTATTCAGCTGTATATCAACAAAAAAGTCATGCTAAAACTCTCATTTTAGCACGACTCCCATTTACAATTATGAAGTTTTCTAAATTAAATCAATTCAACAAAAACCTCTTTACCTTCTTCTGCGATAGCCACTTTGTTCTCACGAGCCAACCAGCCAAGTGCAGCATAGATTTCTTTTTCAGTCAATTTTGTAGCTTTTTTGATGGCTTTCAATTCCAATTTGCCAGCCTCCAATGCATGCCATACAAGACCTGCATTTGTACCAATTTTTTCAATCATTTT
>JAZOUT010000136.1:0-5124 GCA_045658305.1 Candidatus Aphodosoma sp.
ATGATTTGAAAACCGTACACCCTCATTACCTTTCATTTCCTTGCTTTATTGCCTTTGTTACCATTTCCGAGGTTTTCTGTTTAATGCGTTATGGCTCAGTTCAAAACGCAGAAATTTACCTTTTTTGCTCCGAGAACCGTAGTTTTTTTATAAAAATTTCACTTGCTTTATTTAATTTTTCCCACCTATATTTTAACTCATCCTTATCTAACCTATCTCCTCTATACATTGAAGGGTAGAATGTTGATTTTCCAGAATTTTGGTTTCTATAATCATTCTTTTGCCCTCTATAAAATAATATACAATCTTTATTTGCATAAGATAACTGCGCAATATGTTTACGCAGTTCTCTATAATTTGCAACTTCCATAGCCTCATCCTTAGCAACAGTTTCGGGTGAAGTATACTTAGAGATTTCGTCAGTTAATTCGGGTGTAATTTTTCTCATATATAAAAATGAAATATGAAATTCTTGTTATATGCAAAATTAACAACAATTATTGGAAGTATTTATTATACACCTCATATTTTATCATCACACACTCCACATTTAGCGAAAATCAGCACTTTAACTCACCACCAAACACCATCCAAAAGTTATTTTGCAGTTATATTTTAGTGGGTGATTTCACCATTATAACACCGATTTCCTTTGCCATCAAATCATTAAAACTAATTCGAGTATGGCAAATGAAATTACTTTTGATAAGCTGCCGCAGGCGGTGGGTTATCTGACAGAACAGGTGGAGCGAATCCACAAAATTGTGGCGGCACTGCAACCGCAGACCACAACAAACAAGCATCGCATTGTAGAGATTGACGAGGCGTGCAAAATCACACGCAAGGCGAAACCTACTATTTACACGCTCGCACGCAAGGGGCTGATTCCCGCATATAAGCGTGGCAAAAAACTCTACTTCTACGAAGATGAGTTGCTGCAATGGATTGAGTCGAGCCGCAAGACTTTGTTGGATCTCAACCTCAAGGAACTATAGGGAGAAGTTGTTTTACACGTAATAGAAGCTATACACCCATACACTGAAGATGATGACTACTAGTATTGCCATACGCTCCCCTCTTACATCGAACACAGCTTCATGGGACACCATTGCAACTATGGAGCACCATTGAAGGATGTTGATGTTTAACGGTTGAAGCAACCTTAGAATGTGAGAGACTCATTTGTCCGAAGGTATCCAAATTTTTCGGATAGTATCGGACAAATGAGTTTCTTTTTATATTCGGCCTGACAAGTGTACTCCCGAATCATAGACATTTACAGAGCATTTGTCCGAGGGTATTAGAATTTTTCTAATTGTTTCGGACAAATGCTATCTGTTCTGCAATAATCATATCTTATGAACATATTTCCGAGGCTTACAAAGAAATTTTGTAACCATCGGACAAATGGGCTGTTATAAATTAATTTTTAGTAACTATAGCATCAAATTGTTCTTTTAATTTATATAGTTCCGAATTATGGTCCGCAATCTCGCCCCTATAATTTTTGTAGAACGAAAGGATGTGCCTAAATTTCTCATTCTCGGTCAGAGAATCAATATTATTAAAATCATTTTTAAAAATGATTGGCAATAATTCTTTTCTTTCACTATCTGAAAGTTTAGACATCTCTTCACGCCATTTTTGAGTATATCCAAGATGCTCAAAAAAGAAACGGAACAATATAAATGTCTCAGGCATAATCAGCAATTCCATATATTCATCTTCATTTTTTCCGAATGCTTTTTCAAAGAAAGAAACTCCACGACCAATTTTTCCTTTAGTGGCATTCAGAATAGCCTGAACTGCTCTTATATACTTGCGATTCCAATGTTCTCCAATGTAATCTCTATCATGACTGTGTTCATCACGAATTGGATGGTATTTCATTGGAAAAGAATAGATGCTAACATTTAGCTCTTCGCACAAATCCACATTGACCCTCATTCGATGGTAAAGATCTTGTGGTTTGTCATTGAAATTATACAGCAAATAATTAGAGAAATCCTTCATACCATACGATACACTCATTTTAAGCGCATCTGTGTATGATTTTTCCGTTTTCACATCATCAAATGCAATTCTTAATGGACGTATAGGGATTTGCGCCAAAAGAGCAACCCTCTCTGTATTAAACAGACGAGCATCAACACCTTGATTGAAATCTACATATCTCAATCTACCTTTTTGTTTAGAATATTTTTTCTCAAAATACTTCGCAAAGTCCTTATATGTCTTTACCAAAGCATCTTTAGTACAAGTATCGGGGTGTAGCAATCCATATTGTTCTCGAAGTCTATAGATATGGGTACGTGCATCCTCTCCGATACTTTTAAGGTCGTTAATCTCTTTAAGTAGCTTCCAGCATTTACGGATATAGGCTCGATCATTTATGCCAAGTCTTAAATTTCGGATAGCTATGTTATATTGATTTGGCTCTATATATTTGGCACCAGGCACAAATCCACACGAACGAATATCCTTTATAATTCTATGAAGGTCTTTTGACGCAAGCACATTATTATCCATGAGTAGGAGATTCTGTTGATCTCCATATAATCTACGCGTTCTATCTATTCTTTCCTTTAATGGAAGATAAGATTGAAAATGTGGCTCTAAAATTGGCACAGCACAAAACGGGCAACGCCTTATACAACCACGAGTGGCATAACTAAAGAAAGCACCACTATCTACATAAACATAATCTATCTCATCAAGAATTGAATAATCTAACGGAAGTTCGTCTATAATATATGGATTATCAGAATCTATATCCTTATATGGAGTATGTAATGTTCCACAATGCGGTTTGATACCTGTTGCTTCCTCAATTTCTTTTGGTTGTATTGAAGCCAAAACACCACCTACCATTAAGTTCTTTATATCTTTAACCATCGTTTTGGCAAAGAGAATTGTCTCAATGGTAATATCCCAGTAAAAGGTAAATAGTGTTGTTACACCAACCCAATCCCATTTTGGATTTTTTACATACTCCTTTTTATGATAGAAATTTTTATAATACTCTACCCAAGGATATATTAAAACAGAATAAGAAGAATCTTCAATTGCTATCTTCTCCAAATCTGCATTTCTGCGGTATCTAATGTAGTTGGCAATTTTATCAGACCTTAATTTCCAGTTTATAGAGTTATCAATCTGACTAAGTTTTA
Source organism: Candidatus Aphodosoma sp. (assembly GCA_045658305.1). Taxonomy (GTDB): domain Bacteria; phylum Bacteroidota; class Bacteroidia; order Bacteroidales; family Paludibacteraceae; genus Aphodosoma. The sequence continues at coordinate 3,171 of JAZOUT010000136.1, forward strand.
TTACACAATCATTAGCAATATCGTTAATTAAAAACTCTTTTAAATCCCCCTTATAAAAAACCACATTGTCGCCTCTAAGACGAAAATATGTAGCTAATTTCATCAATCCAATAGGAGGAAATTTATTTTTATAGTTTGGTTCTAATAAGAGAACATTCCGATTCATTTTGTTATCTCCTCTTCTATGTTACTTATCAACGCTTCGCGCAAACGCTCATCAGCAATGGCATTCCCTATGGCAGCGTATATCCTGCCTATTAACTTCTTCTCCTTTTTATTATAATTAGAATATATCGGTTTATCTGTACGATATTTTACCTTTTTCGGTGGCTCAACATCTGACTTTACATTATCTTGACCTTGTATCCCTGTGGTGTCATTTTGTTTGGACTCGGGTTTTAGTTTTTCTATAACACTCTTTAATGGAGAGTCAGATGTTTCAATCTTTTTTGTAACATTGCCTAATTGTTTCTCGGCTTGCTCAACTTTCTTTTGCTGTTCTTCAAATTGGCGTTGTAAATCGTCTCGTTCTTTTTGACTGGTATAACCGCTACGTTCTTTCTCCTCAATCTTTTCCTTTAATTCCTGAGCTTTTTGTATGGTAGTTGTACTTGAACGAAATCTCTGAGCATCATAGCACAACTCTTTAAGTTTCAAAAAGTCCTTTTTAATTCTCCTTTCAAAGTCCACACATTCCTTACTCTCTCCAAAATAATCTCGTCGCGAGTTTGGAATAAGACCTTTACTTAACGCATGGATTTCTCCAAAGTAATAGAATGAAAATCGTTGGTCTTCAGTTTTTGAGAAAAACTTCTTACAAATTTCCTCATCACCAATCTGTATATTTTCTTTCCTTAGACGAATACCACGAGCTATGTTTTTAGGCTTCATTTGCCCCTTTAAGCATGATATTGTATACCACCCCCAATATATAATATCCCCGTTATCATCTCTGGACAAGAGGAAATCCACATCTAATATATCATCAACCTTCTTTTTTCCGCCATGATTATCCTCATATATAACACTGGTATAAGGCTTATATATTTGGTCTCCATTGATGTAGATATTATATGTATCAACACATAATCCGTTTTCTTTCTTAAAATTATTAATTTTGCTTCTATAAATGAATTGAGATGATATATCAACAGGAGCAACCATCGATAAATAATCTGTAACACTTTCCACATCTAATAAATCATCCGATGTAACATCTTCCATTATTACACGGAAGTAGTGAGCATCAATATCTTCTTTTTCAAATGATGTTTTAGTTACTCGACTTAATACCTCAACTGCCTCTTCGTTATTATCACGATCATTGATAATATATTTAAGCAATTCGGCATCCCAAGTCATTATTGATTTTTTATCTTCTCCGAAATAGGATGTCTCAAACTTCAATTTTGAACAATAACCAAGTCCTCCTAAACGTCCAATTCCTCTAAATCCTTTATCCTCGCCACGCTTTTTTGTTGAGTGGGCGATGTTTCGCAATATAGAAACAACATTCTCGTAGGGTATTCCAGTTGCATTATCAAGGATAGAAATATGTCTATTTTCAGCATCAATCTTTATATGAATCTCTTCCGAGCCTTTATCAAGAATCGTCAATTTTACAGCTTTATCGACAGCGTCAGCAGCATTTTGAACATATTCACGATAAATGAATCGACAATCCTCGTACATACCAAGAGTTAGCGATTCAATAACATCTTTTCCTATTTGCGGATTCGTATTTGACATAGGTTAATCGTAATATTTATATATTGGCAATGGGAAATTCACATTAAGCATAGAGCGGAATACAGGATTCTGAATAATATATTCACCCTGTTTTAGCCTTGTCAACATTGTTTTATACACAGCTGGAACAAAGCGAAAATCTTCTTTTGTTATTTCAATAGCGTTAGTACGTCCGAATGCCTGAGTTGCACAATTGCCCTTTACT
>JAZOUT010000137.1:0-12753 GCA_045658305.1 Candidatus Aphodosoma sp.
GGTATTAGAGTAGTTATTGTCAAAATTTTCGTTATCCGTATTATTGGCATCGGCGCCATTATTAGCATCAGCATTAGCATCAGCATTATTATTATCATAATAGAAAGAGAATACTCCAGATTTAGCAGCGCCAGAGAGGCGAATATCAGAGATAAGGAGTTTCACGTCACCGACAGGGAAATCGTTAATGAATTTGAAGACGACACGCGAAAGTAGATGTTGAAAATGTAGAGATACTGGTGCAATATCTTGTGCTGCGAGTTTGTCGGCAGCAGTAGTGCGCTCTACTTTAGCAACGATAAGGTCGGTAGTGGCATTATCTTTGCTGTTGGTATATGTGAATAAGCTATGGTCGTTGTTGAGGTTGTATGGCGCATTGATAGGAGCGAAAGCGAGGAAATGGTAAGTTTTATTGGTAAACCAATAGCGACCACCGCCGTCGTAAGTCCAAGCGTTGTTGGAGTTTTTATAGACAGGAGTGCCGTATTGTTCGCCCTCTTTACCGAATATGCAAGTAGATTGGTCGCCATCATACATCCATGCGTGGACGTAGAAGTTAGTTAGATTTTCGACAGAAATATCAGTAGCACGAGTTAGGTCGACGAAAGCGTTGTCGAAGCTGATAGTGTTGCCTTCGAGAGTTTCGATAACAGCGTCGTCACAAGAAGTGAAGATGGCTGCAATGATTACTGATATTAGAAGTATTTTTTTCATATTGTTATTTTGTTTACAATCGCCAATGAATGGTCAACTGATGCTGTTAGTTAGGTATTTATTAGGTTTTAGTTTTGTTTTTTATTGAGATGTAGTGTTTTTTTTTGTTGAAACGTAGTGGGGTGCGTCTGTACTATTTTTGTTTTGTTGAGACGTAGCAGGCTTCGTCTCTACTGGTTCTTTTTTCTGAGACGTAGCAGGCTACGTCTCTACTATGGGAGGAGGTAAGGTTATCCTATGTTTATAGTATGTTTATAGTATATTTATAGTATGTTGTAGATAGGATAATGATAGTTTTTTTGTTAGTACCTATAGGCGTGATCAGACGCCTATAGGTTATTTTTGAATTTTAGAGCAAATTCAAATGAAATTATTGATTTACAATTTCAAATGTACCTGCCATTGTGTAACTATCGTCAACAGTAGATACTTTATCTGCAGTAAGAGCAGCACCATTATAAGTACAATTTACGAAAGTAATTTTTTCGCCAGCTTCAAGACGAGAAAGGTCGATAATGAAAGTATCTGCAAAATCGCAACCATTCAATATAGTTTCGCCATAAGGACGGAAACGAGCATAATCGCCACAAGTAAATTTAACGTTTTCAAATGTAGCTGTTGTAGTTGCGCCATAAGATGTCCAACCTTCGAGAGTAGAGTTTTTAACTGTCAAAGTAAGAGCAGCAGGAGCACCTTCACCACCAACGTTGATTGGATAAGTTACGTTTGTTACAACAACATTTTCAATAGTTACGTTTTCTGCACCGCTATTGATATAGAAAGCACGGATACCAGCTCCTGAAGCAGTAACACCGTTAGCACCATCAATATTCAAGTCTTTGATAACAGCTGTACCTTCTGGACGAATCATACCATTGTTAGTTGGAACTGATTGACCAAAAAGAGTATGACCTGCACCGTCGAGAGTACCAGCAACTTTGATAGAACCGACAACTTCACCATCGTCAGTCAATGTATAAGTTTGGTTAGCACCAACTTCTACGTTTTCGTATTTAGTAACAGGGACTTCAACTTCTACACCACCTTCTGGAACCCAAGGTTTAACTTCAACAGTGAATGTGATTGGCACGAGTTCTTCGTCAGTAATGTTAGCTGCTGTGAGAGTAGCTTTGAGGTCGTAGCAATAACCCATTTCGAATGTATAAGTAAGTTGTACTTTATGAGTTTTCTCAAGAGCTACTACTTCACCATTAAGAAGTTGCACTGTAAATTCAATATCATAAGTTTTGTCAAGAGCAGGGAAGAGCAACATTTCTTTGTCACTTTCCAATTGAGAACCAATTTTGATAGTATCAGCAGCACCATTTAATGTTCTTGTAGCATTACCAAATGCGAATGTAGTTGTATTTTCTTCTTCAAATTTCCAGCAGTTCAAACCTTCAACTTTCCACCAATCTTCAGTATTGAGGTCGATATTACCTTCTGAATAAGCATTAGTAATTTTAATATCAGAAACTTTGATAGTAGAAAGTTCGTTAGTTAAACCGTTTGCGAAAGAGAACTTAACTTTAGAGAGGAGGTGGTTGAATACAATAGATACAGGAGTATTGTTTTCAGCCATTGCGCCATCACGGTTATCAACGATATCAGCCCAATAAAGAAGATCTTGTGTACCATCATTTGGGAATTGCACTTGTCCAATACCATAATCACCAGATACAGCAGTAGCAGTCCATCTACGACCTTCATAAGGAGCAAGAGCTGCAAAATAGTAAATGTTTTTAGTCCAATACTGAGTATTAGTATAAGACCAACCATTAGCATTGCTACCTGTAACAACTTCTTCGCGGAAAACTTCGCCCGAAGTACCTTGTTCAGAATTTCTCATGTGACCATAAACAGCAAAATCAGAGATTGCTTTAGTGCCATTCTCGCCATTAGTAGAAATACTTGGGTCGTAGTTACTACGAGTAGCATTGTTTGCAGCAACGGCGAAATCGATAGCACCAGGTTGGGCAGTAGCTAAAGTTTCGTCTTTAGTACAACTTGTGAAAGCAAAAGCTGCTGCAAGAGCGAAAAGGAAAAATTTTTTCATAATTGATAAAAATTTAAGTTAGTTAATAATAAAATTGATTTAATTTTGAATTGTTTTGTTAGTACCTATAGGCGCGACCAGACGCCTATAGGTTGGTTTATATTAGTTTATAGTGATTATTTAGCAACAACTTCGTACCAATCACCATTTGGTTCTACTTTGTAACCTTCAGCTACGAAGTTTTCCTTAGGATTTTCAGATTCATTATTAGATGGGTCAAACATATAGAATTTACCACCTGTAACAACTGCTGAAGAATTAGTACCATCACCTTTCAAGTTAATAGCAGAATATTTTTCATTTGTACCTGGTACACCTTCTTGCTTTTCACAAGCTTTGAATGTACCGCCATTGATTGTAACTTTACCAGCAGCAGAAGCATAGATAAGGTCAGAACCTTCACCTGCATTTTCGTAATAACCACCATTGATGACAACTTCACCACCTTGAGCCCAAACAGCTATAGAATACTTACAAGATTGAGTTTTCACATTACCTGCACCATTGATAGTAAGTTTACCACCCTCTTGTACCCAGAATACATAACTATCTGTATTACCTGCGTTCATTGCGCCATTTGATTCAGCGAAGAGACCACCTGTGATAGTTTTGTCATTAAGGTTGATAGTCAATCCACGATTGATAACAAGGGCTTGAGTTTCCAAGTTGATATTATCAGCAAGAACGATTTCTGAAATAGTTGTATCTGCAACTGCAGCTAATAATTCGTCTGCACTTCTTACAGCTTTATTCAAGTTTACATCAATAGTAGGTTCTACCCATTTATTAACTTCAACATCGAATGTAATTGGGTTGAGTTGCTCACTTTCGCCAGAAAGAACAGCTTTGAAGTTGTAAGCTTTACCCATCTCTAAAGTAGTGTTAACACTAACTTCGTGTGTAGAAGAAGAAGCCTTAAGTCCACCCATATAGATATCAACAATAAAAGAAATTTTGAACTCTTTATTTGCAATTGGGAAGAGCAACATTTCTTTGTTAGAAGAAAGTGTTTTGTTCTTTGCAATATGTTCTTCTGCAGTTTCAGATGCTTCTGCTGCATTACCAAATGAGAATGTTCCTTTTGTTCCATTAGTAAAATCCCAAGCATCTTTCCAACCTTTATCTGCAACAGCAAGATTGATAAACGCAGAAGTTTCGGCATTAGTGATTTGAACGTCTTTAACAACAAGAGATACTTGATCGTTGTCAAATACGTTTTCGAAAGTGAACTTCACTTTTGACAAAAGGTGATCGAAAGCGATGTGTACAGGTTGTTCTTGAACACCTTCTTGAGCACCATTTGCAGTACCGAACCAATAGAGAAGGTCTTGAGTACCATTGTTAGTGAATTGCACTGTACCAACACCAAGTTTTTTCGCCTCATCAGTTGTTGCATTAGTTAATGTCCAGTTTGGGTTTTCAGAGTTTGGGCCTTCAGCTGGAGCTATTGCAGAGAAATAGTACATATTATCGGTCCAATATTGAGTATTTTGATAAGACCAAAGACCATTTGCTTTAGTTACTTTTTCACCAGCTTCACTAAATACAAGACCCATAGTTGTTCCATCAGACACATAACCATAAACATTGAAATTTTCAAGGTTATTAGTATTAAAACTTGGGTCAACATACGCACGAGTAGCATTGTCGACAGCAGGAGCGAAAGCGATAGCACCTGGTTGTGTAGTTGCTATGGTTTCGTCTTTAGTACAGCTTGTGAAAGCGAAAGCTGCAACAAGAGCAAAAAGGAAAAATTTTTTCATAAGATTTTAGTTATTTAAGTTTAATATTATTGTATTTTTTTTGAGACGTAGCAGGATGCGTCTGTACTATTTTTGTTTTTTTGGGACGTAGCAGGCTACGTCTCTACTGGGTTATTGTGCGTCGTCTTTGTTATCGCCACCGAGAGGGATATCGACATCGACCCATTCGCCCCAGCCTTCTACGATAACATCGAATGCTGAACCTTCGGCTTGTCCGATTGAGTCAGGGATTTCGATACCTGTTACTTCGATTACGCCACCATGAGGTTGGAGTTCGACTTGGTCGGTTACGTCGAAATCGAAATTGACCATACGGCCGTTGCGGAGACGGACTTCGAGGTTGAGGGCGTAGTTTTGAGGTCCACGAGTATAACCTGCGTTTGGATAGTTAGGAATACCGAATGATTGGACATAAGCTTCAACGCCATAGTTGTCGACAACGCGAGCATCGTAGATTACGGTAACGACTTGTTCGGTAGTGTGGCCATTGTGGAGATAGACAGAACCAGCCATACCAGAGAGAGCTCCACGAGCGATACCGAGATACTGCATACCGTAAGTAACTTCGTAACGCACGAGGTAGGTGAACACAAGTGGGTGAAGAGTAACAGGCACGGTGTCGATTTCGTTCTCGAAAGTACGGTGGTCGACGTGTACGTTGTCGAGGTAAGCAGCATAGAGCATATCAGGCGGTGCCACGGTATTTTCTTCGGTTTCGCTACTGAATTGGTTACCTAAATAGGTAGCACGTGTACGAGTACGAGTAGTAGCAGTAGCAGCGGTTTGAGTACCGAGGTCGTTGAAGATGATATACTCAGTGTCGTTGTTATAAAGTAAGAGCGAGTTGTCTTTGCCAACGAGGTAAGCACGACCACCAACGCCAGGGATATTGTTGACATAAGACTGAGCTTTGTCGCCAAGGCCTTGAGCGAGAACGCGGAGGCCGAGAGGGAGTTCAGGGCGAAGCGAGTCGTATTGGAAACCGAAACGATCGACATCCCACATAGTGCTCCAGTCAGGAGTTTTTTCGTCGTAGGCATATTGCCAATCTTGGTCGTAAGTAGGGTCAATATACACCCAATAGTGAGCCAAGTGTTGGTCATAGATAAGGTCTTTATGCTCGCAAGAGGCAGAGATAATAAGTACGGCTACAGCCATCAAGAATAGTTTAATCATCGCTTTCATTGTTCGCCTCCTTTATCCTCACCAACGAGGGCATCGACAGTTGCTTGAATTTCGGCTTGTTTGTTCTTATCGAATTTAGGGTTGCGATTGTAGTTGTCGCATCCGATGAGCCATACGAGAGTGACTTCGGCTTTAGTAGGGCCGAGCCAGTGACGGCGTTTAGTAGCTTGCCAAACGTATTGTCCGTCAACAGGAATATATTCGTAGTAGATACCAGAATGATAGCCCGCACCAACGACGAAGTCGATATTGAGTAGGCGGTGGATAGGGAGCGAATAGCCATAAGAAGCACCAGCAGCCCAAGACCATTTAGGAGCGAGAATACCTTTGCCACCGAATTCGAAGTCGTAAGTGAACATTTGGCCATAGAGGCCTACGTGATGACCAGTGAGAGGTTTTTCTTTAGCCTTCTTGCCAAACCAGTAGCGTGCTTCGAATTCGCCACCATAGGTACGCCAATAGAAAGCAGTCTTATCTTTTTTCCACCACGCATATTGCCAATTGGCAGAGAGGGAGAAACCTGCACCGAGATAGAACTCAATACCAGCATTAGGCGTCATGGCAGCGTCGAAAAGCATGTTGGATTTGACAGCCATATAGAATGGACGGCAAAGCAAAGAATCGACAGGAGCCTCTTCGACCACAGTATCGACAGGAGCGACTTCGACTATAGTATCGACAGGGATAACCTCTGGAACAGTATCGACAGGGATAACCTCTGGAATAGTATCGATAGGCACAGTATCAACAGGAACAGTATCGACAGGAGCAAGTTCGATGACAGCAACAGGTTTTTCGACATCGACGAAGACAACATCTTCGAGCACACGCTTATTGGCATTCAAACTATCGTAATCAGACTTAGAAATCTTCTCGAAAGAGACATCAATGTGGGTAGCACGAAGAAGAGGGAAATAGTTGTCGTACATATACTTATAGACAGAGCCACCTTTAGCCTCTTTAAGCTTCAACAATGGGTCGGCACTACCCGTAATTATAGTAGAGTCGTTAGCGATACGATAGAGAAGTTCGAGCACATAATCGCGATTAGGGAGATTAGGGTCTTCTTTAGCAAGTTGGAAGAGACCAGACCAGTCGCGACCAATAGATTTTGCGGCATAAATAGTGTCAGGAAGTACAGCTTCGCTGGCAATATACTTAAACACCGAACGAGCACGACGCTCAGCCAATTTATTGTTGTAAGCAACACTACCATCAGGAGAAGCAGCACCAGAGAAAGTGATAGAACTGATACGATAAGTAGAGTCGTTGGAAGAAGAACTATTAAGACTATCGAGCATCAAAGCAACAGCTTCGCGGTTGGTGCGGAAATCCAAAACCAATTCGTATCCATTCTTTGGGAAATAGATAATAACCGAACGTTCGAATCGCGCGTGAATGTATGCACAACCGAAAATTAGGAATAGTATGTATAATAGAATTTTTTTCATTTGCTTTGGTATTGATATCAACTAAGCTACTGTCGGGATTTTTAGAAGCTTGAGTATTATATACGTTTTAAGTTCAGATTGTATAAATTTAGGTTTTAGGTAATAATTGAAATTATAGTCAAAACAATGACTAAAAAAGCTGGATGTAACAAAAAAAATGTTAACCCTTTTTGGGAAAGCGGTTACAAAGATACATAATTTTTTGCATTCTGGGCAACCTCAAAACTAAAAAAAAAAAAAAAAAACTAATTTTTGTTAAAACTCCCACTTCCCCAATATTTACTATGCAATTCAGTGACACGAAAATGCCATTCAGGGGCAAAAACAACAAAAAAGAAGCAAAAAATATACACACAAACAAAAATTTGTGCATTTTTCGATACATTTTTAAAGTATTTTCACTCAAAAAATTTCAAAATTTTTCGAGAAAAATAGATTTTTTATGTTTTCTTAAAAGAAATGTCGTTTTTTTGATGAATTGCGTATTTTGGGCACTGAATGGTAGAAAAAGTGCAAAATACAGAATAGAGGTTAAGTGTTAAAGGGGTGATATTAAAGTCTATTTTAGTGCCCAAGACTCTTTGTCAAGGTTACGGTAATTGATTGCTTCAGCTACGTGAGAGAATTGGATGTTTTCAGAATTGTCGAGGTCGGCAATGGTACGCGACATCTTCAAGATTCTATCATAAGCTCGAGCCGAAAGATTGTGTTTAGTCATTGCTTTGTTCAACAAATCTTGCCCTTTAGCATCTAACTGACAGTATTTTCGTATCAACTTCGAATTCATTTGCGCATTGCAATAAACACCCTCCTCGTCCTTAAATCGCTCGGTTTGTATATTGCGAGCCTCAATGACACGCGCTCGTATTGCAGCACTACTCTCGGTTGGACGAGCTTCGGCTAATTGAGAAAATGGCACTGGAACTATCTCAATATGCATATCAATTCGGTCGAGAAGAGGTCCAGAAATACGACTTAAATAGCGTTGAACTACACCAGGAGCGCAAGTACACTCATGATTAGGGTCGTTGTAATAACCACATGGACAAGGATTCATTGAGGCTACGAGCATAAAACTTGCAGGATAATCCACGGTCATCTTTGTGCGAGAAACAGTGATTTTGCGGTCTTCTAATGGCTGACGCAACACTTCGAGCACTGCACGCTTAAATTCAGGCAATTCGTCGAGAAATAGGACGCCATTATGAGCCAACGAGATTTCGCCGGGTTGAGGATATGTGCCACCACCTACGAGGGCTGTATCGCTAATCGTATGGTGAGGATTACGGAATGGGCGACGAGTGATTAAGCCTGAATTGCCTTCTAACTTGCCTGCCACTGAATGTATTTTTGTGGTTTCGAGGGCTTCGTGCAATGTAAGAGGAGGTAGAATTGTAGCAAATCGCTTACTCATCATACTTTTACCAGCCCCAGGAGGGCCAACCATAAGGATGTTATGTCCGCCTGCTGCAGCCACCTCCATCGCACGTTTTACAGACTCTTGCCCCTTCACTTCATCGAAATCAACATCGAAATTCTCGACACTTGCAAAAAACTCAGCACGAGTATCAACCACCGTAGGCTCAATGTCTTTTTCGCCATTAAGGAACTGCACAACATCGAGAATCGTATCGGCAGCAATGATATCGAGATTATTCACAACAGCAGCCTCATGAGCATTCTCGGTTGGCACAATGAAACCTTTATAACCTTTTTCACGAGCCAAAATAGCAATAGGCAATACCCCTTTGACAGGTTTCAACGCACCGTCGAGCGACAATTCGCCCATCATCATGTACTGTCCTACTCTCTCAGCACTAATTGTCTCGTTTGCCGCCAATATGCCAATAGCCAACGGCAAATCATACGCCGAACCTTCTTTGCGAATATCGGCAGGTGCCATATTTATCACCACTTGCTTACGTGGGATAGCAATTCCATTATATTGCAAAGCCGAATAGATGCGCTCGTGGCTCTCTTTCACAGCATTATCTGGCAATCCGACCATCAAAAATCGAATGCCTTGCGATACATTCACCTCGATGGTAACCTCTATCGCACTAATACCTTGCACTGCAGCAGCATATGTTTTTACGAGCATAATTTATGTATTAAAAAAAGTTATAACATCAAAATATTATAATCAAACTCACAGAAAATTAACAACATGCAAAGTTAATAAAAATCTTCCATACAACAAAAAAAATTGCCCATTCCAATAATAGAACGAGCAATTTTAATATTATAATTTAACGTCAGAGTCAAATTATTCAGCAGCTGGAGTTTCAGCAGCCTCAGCAGTAGCTTTTTTGCTACGACGAGTACGACCTGCTTTTTTAGCTGCTTTTTCTTTAAGCATGTTTTCATTGTAGTCAACAAGCTCAATGATACACATTTCAGCAGCATCACCTTGACGGAAACCAGTGCGAAGGATACGAGTGTAACCACCTGGACGATTAGCAATTTTTTGAGCGATTTCGCGGAACAATTCAGTAACCGCTTCTTTGCTTTGCAACTCTTTGAACACTACACGACGAGAGTGAGTAGTATCCATTTTAGCTTTAGTCAAAAGAGGCTCAATATAGCGTTTGAGAGCTTTTGCTTTAGCTGTAGTCGTAGAAATGCGTTTGTGCATGATGAGCGAAGTTGCCATATTTGACAACATAGCATCACGGTGAGATGCAGTACGACCTAAATGATTGAATTTTTTATTATGTCTCATCTTGATTATTCTTTATCTAATTTATATTTTGTCAAATCCATTCCGAAAGAAAGGTTCAAAGAAAGCAATTTAGCATCCAATTCAGTAAGAGATTTCTTACCAAAGTTGCGGAACTTCAAGAGCTCAGCACGTTGAATGCTACACAATTGTCCGAGAGTTTCGATATCTGCAGCTTTCAAGCAATTAAGTGCACGAACCGACAAATCAAGGTCAGCCAATTTAGTTTTGAACAATTGGCGCATGTGAAGTACTTCTTCATTAAATTCATCATCACCTTTACCATCATTGATTTCAAGTGAAATACGTTCATCGCTGAACAACATGAAGTGGTGAATAAGAATACGAGCAGCCTCTTTCAAAGCCTCTTTTGGATGGATAGAACCATCAGTTGTAATCTCTAAAACTAAGTTCTCGTAGTCGGTCTTTTGTTCCACACGATAAGGTTGTGGATCATATTTCACGTTACGAATAGGAGTAAAGATAGCATCGATTGGAATAATACCAATTTCAGGAGTAACCATTTTGTTTTCATCAGCAGGGAGATAACCACGACCTTTAATGATAGTCAACTCCATGTTGAAAGAAGCAGAAGGATCCATACGACAAATAACCAATTCAGGATTCAAAACTTCGAAGTTTGACATCACATCATTGAAATCACCTGCGCGCAATTCCTCGCGACCGCTAACGCTGATAGTAAAAACTTCGCCCTCAACTTCCTCAACAAGGCGTTTGAGACGCACTTGTTTGAGGTTGAGGATGATATTTGTCACATCGTCGATAACTCCAGGGATAGTAGCGAACTCGTGTTCAACACCATCAATTTTAATACATGAAATAGCGAAACCTTCGAGTGAAGAAAGAAGAATACGGCGCAAAGCATTACCTATTGTAATACCAAAACCTGGTTCCAACGGACGAAATTCAAATTTACCATAGAAATCGTTCGCTTCTAACATGATTACCTTATCTGGTTTTTGAAATGCTAATATTGCCATAATTCATTTATTATTTAGAGTACAACTCAACGATTAATTGTTCTTTGATATTTTCTGGGATATCAGCACGCTCAGGAGTGTGAAGATATGTACCAGCCATGTTAGCTTCGTTCCATTCCAACCAAGGGTATTTGCTGTGGTTGAAACCGTTCAAGCTTTCGTTAATAACGAGCATAGATTTATCGCGTTCACGAACTGCAACAACTTGTCCTTGTTTCAAAGAGTAAGAAGGGATGTTAACCACCTTACCATCAACAGTGATGTGTTTGTGAGAAACAAGTTGACGAGCAGCAGCACGAGTAGGTGCCATACCCAAACGATAAACTACGTTATCAAGACGAGCTTCAAGAAGTTGGAGAAGAATTTCACCAGTAATACCTTTTTTAGATTGAGCTTTTTTAAACAAGTTTGAGAATTGTTTTTCAAGCACACCGTAAGTATATTTAGCTTTTTGTTTTTCTCTCAACTGAGTACCATACTCTGAAGTTTTACGTTTACGAGAGTTACCGTGTTGTCCAGGAGCATAGTTTCTTCTTGCTTGAGCTTTGTCAGGTCCAAAGATAGGCTCGCCAAATTTACGAGCGATTCTTGATTTAGGTCCAGTATATCTTGCCATTTTTTACTTAAATTTTTAAGGGTTTATACTCTACGACGTTTAGCAGGACGACAACCGTTGTGTGGAAGTGGAGTAACGTCAACGATTTCAGTTACTTCGATACCTGCACCGTGTACTGTACGAATAGCAGATTCACGACCGTTACCTGGTCCTTTAACATAAGCTTTTACTTTGCGCAAACCAAGATCGTAAGCTACTTTAGCGCAATCTTGAGCTGCCATTTGAGCTGCGTAAGGAGTGTTCTTTTTAGAACCACGGAAGCCCATTTTACCAGCCGATGACCAAGAGATAACTTGTCCCTCGCCATTAGCGATAGTTACAATGATATTATTAAATGAAGAGTGCACGTGCAATTGACCAACACCGTCAACTTTAACGACTCTTTTTTTGGTTGTTACTGTTTTCTTTGCCATTTTAAGTTTGGTTTTTTAAGCAGTTAATTACTTAGTTGCTTTTTTCTTGTTAGCAACAGTTTTCTTTTTACCTTTACGAGTACGTGCGTTGTTTTTAGTACTTTGTCCACGAAGTGGAAGACCAATACGGTGACGTACACCACGGTAACAACCGATATCCATCAAACGTTTGATGTTCAATTGCACTTCTGAGCGGAGGTCACCCTCTACTTTGAAGTTAGCACCAATGATTTCACGAATTTTTGCAGCTTGGTCATCAGTCCAATCTTGAACTTTAGTATCGAAATCGACACCAGCTTCTGTCAAAATTTGACGAGCTCTACTGCGACCTATTCCGTAGATATAAGTCAATCCAACTTCCCCGCGTTTGTTTTGGGGTAAATCTACTCCGACGATTCTTATTGCCATAAACTAAAATTTAAATTAACCCTGACGTAATTTGAATTTAGGGTTTTTTTTGTTAATAACATACAAACGACCTTTTCTGCGAACAATTTTGCAGTCATCAGTGCGTTTTTTAATTGAAGCTCTTACTTTCATAGTAAAGAAAATTTTTATTTAGTGTTTATTTATATCTAAACGATATACGACCTTTTGTAAGATCATAAGGAGACATTTCAACTTTCACTTTATCACCTGGGAGAATACGAATGTAGTGCATACGCATTTTACCAGAGATGCTTGCAGTGATTTCATGTCCATTTTCAAGTTCTACACGGAACATTGCGTTAGACAACGCTTCCACAACTACTCCGTCTTGTTCAATAACGCCTTGTTTAGCCATAATTGATTATCGTTGATTTAATACAGATTCAATAATACTGAAGTCAGAAAG
>JAZOUT010000138.1:0-4741 GCA_045658305.1 Candidatus Aphodosoma sp.
TATTGAAACTACACCAGTTTTGACAAAAGAGCAGGCTGCGGAAAAGTTGAAATTAAGCGATAATAGAATAAATGATTCGACTATATTATCAAATAGATTGATTATATTTAAGGATTTAAAAACAGAGCCTTATTTATGTTATAAAATAGAAGTTGCGATTGATCCATTTGAGCATTATTACTATTATGTTTCTGCTATAAATGGAGATATTATTTTTAATGAGATTTTATCTCGTAGCTTTACATCAGCAGTAGGTACGGCGGATTTAGAGATATAGTGCATAAAACAAACGCTTTTTAAGATTTTTAGTATATTTGTAGTGTAGTTTTTAAGTGTTATATTGAAAATTATTAAGCTTAAAAATTTTACTTTTCAATTATTCATTGTCTAATAATGAAAAAGTTATTTGCTATGAAAACGAAGAAATTTTTATTGCTTTTGGTGATGCAAATATTGGTTGTGTTACCATTATTTTCACAGGAATTATTTATCCGTGATGTAATTGCGAAGCCATTAGAAATGGTGTCACCTAATCCAAAAAGTGGCGATACCCAAAATGATTATCAACAAGAACGACAAATTATTGATGATTATTTGAAACGTATAAATCCTAATTTTTTGGCAGGGGATTTAAGAGTTATTACTGATTTAATCAATGAACAACATTTCAGATTTAAAATTTTGTATAAAAACATTATAGTTGAAGATCACGAATTAATATTACATCCTGATTCAGACACAACAATGTTAATAACAGGTATGAATTTATTTAGTAATGATATTGTTACTACGCCGTCAATAACAAAAGAACAGGCAATAGAAAAACTTAAATCTGAAAATAAGACAATTACAGATGAATCAATATCATCATGTGAATTAGTTATTTTTAAAGAATTAAGAGGTGAACCTTATTTGTCTTATAAAATAAATGTAGATATTTCTGTTCGTAGAAAATACAATTATTATGTATCTGCTATAAATGGTGATATATTACGAAGGAGAGATTTAGTTCGCACGTATACATCTGCTTCAGGTGTAGCAGACCTTGAAAGTTAGGGTATATAAAATATTTGATGGTGCTTAAAAATTTGTTTATTTGTTGGATTTTGCTGTTGCAGATATGAGATTTTTTTTGTATCTTTGCAAGTTAATTATCGGTAGATGATTGCCTATGGTTGATGGTGGATAAATTATTAAATAAAAGCTATATAGGTATGAAAAAATTCTTTCTTTCGTTGATTGCAGCGGCTATGTTGGTAGCTTGTTGTAAAGCACCAGAGGTTGGTTATCAACCTGACAAATCGGTGTGTGTGGGTCCTAACTCGCTTACGTTGGTGAATGTGGGTCCTACTAAAGTGTTGACTCGCGACTTTGTTGTTGACCCTTCGCGTGTGGATTCGGTTACGTCAGCCGATGCTGCACTTGCAGTGGCGTTGAGCGAGGATAAGCTTACGCTTGACTTTTATTGTGGCGAAGAGATGCATCCGATGACAACTATCAACCTTTGGGTAGATGGTGTGGCTTATGCTGTGCCTGTGCGTAAGAGTGATAAATTGAACTATACTTTCACTTATAATCCTAATGGTCGCGAGATTGGTCGTATCCAAATAGCAGGTCAGATGAACAACTGGGTGCCAGCGTTGACACCAGATTTGACATTGAATGAAGAGGGATTGTATGAAGTGACAATGTTGCTCAGTCCAGGTACATATCTCTATCAATTGCTTATTGATGGCGAACAAAATCATGATGACACAAATCCAAATAAAGTAGATAACGGTTTCGGAAAATTCAACTCTATCATGCAAGTGAATGGTAATGAGGCGAAATTCCCTAAATTGTTGACAGACGAGTTGGGTTGTGGTAAATTTACTATATCAGCAACAGCAGCAGAACGCGTGTGGGCATACTGGAACAATGTGGCACTTGACGAGAGATTTGTGGAATTTGCAGATGGTAAAATCACAGTGAAAGTGCCAGCAGAAGCAGCAGAATATGCAAAATCAGTTATCCGTGTGTGGGCATCGAACGAATATGGAATTTCGAACGAAATCCTCGTGCCACTTTATGATGGTAAAATCGTGACTGATGCAACAACACTTGACCGTAGCGACAAATATGCACAAATTATTTACTTTATGCTTGTTGCCCGTTTCCGCGATGGTAACAAAGATAATAACCGTCCGATGAATCGTCCGGATGTACATCCAAAAGCAGACTATCAAGGAGGTGACTTGGCAGGTATCAAACAAGTGATTGATGAAAACTACTTCAATAAATTGGGTGCTAACACATTGTGGTTGTCGCCACTAAATCAAAACCCATTTGAACCATACGGTTACAACGCATTGGCAAATACTAAATTTGCAGGTTATCACGGTTATTGGCCAATTTCTTCTTCACAAGTAGATTGCCGTTTCGGTTCGAACGACGAATTGAAAGAGTTGGTAGCAGATGCACACGACCATCAAATCAACATTTTGCTTGACTATGTAGCTAACCACGTGCATCAAGACCACCCATTGTATAAACGTCACCCAGAATATGCAACTCCATTGTATTTGCCTGATGGACGTATGAACACAGAATTGTGGGATGAGCACCGTTTGACAACATGGTTTGACGTGTTTATGCCAACATTGGATATGGGAAATCCTGTGGTTGTTGACATTATGGTTGACTCGGCAGTGTATTGGTTGAAAGAGTTTGGCGTAGATGGATTCCGTCATGACGCATGTAAACACGTAAACGAAGAGTATTGGAGAGAGTTGACACATAGAATGAAATTGACACGTCCAGAGGGTAACTTCTACCAAATTGGTGAATCATACGGTTCGCCAGAGTTGATGGCAAGCTACGTGAATAGCGGTATGCTAGATGGTCAGTTTGACTTCAATGTGTTCGACGAAGCAACATCGGCATTCAATGGTGTGAGTGGCGGTACAATGCAACGCTTGAGCAACGTGTTGAATTCAAGCCTTAAAGTGTATGGCGCGCACAACTTGATGGGTTATGTGTCAGGTAACCACGACAAACCACGTTTTATGGCATTGGCATCGGGCGACATCAAAGTAGGCGAAGATGCAAAAGCAGCAGGTTGGACTCGCGAAGTGGGTATCACAGACTCGGTGGCATATGATAAATTGGCACTTTTGCATACATTTAACCTCACAATACCAGGCGTGCCAGTGATTTATTATGGCGACGAAATCGGTATGACAGGAGGTAATGACCCAGACTGCCGTAGAATGATGCGTTTTGATGGTTGGAACAATAGAGAAGAGGCATTGTTTGGAAAAGTGGCAGCGTTGAACCACTTGCGTCGTGGCAATATGGCACTCGTTTATGGTGACTATATTCAATTACATGTAGCAGAACAAACATTTGCATACGCACGTAAATACTTTGATAAGAGCGTAGTAGTGTGCATCAATAACAGCACAGAAGAACAAAAACTCGAACTTGATGTAGAAGCATTGAACGCATCGGGTTATACAGCATTGTTTGGCAAAGAATATAAATTGGAAGGCAATAAATTGACTATCACATTGCCAGCATTGACATCAGAGGTACTTTATTAATTTGAAAGTTGAAAGTTGAGAGTTGAAAGTTGCCATGCGGGATTAACTTTTAACTTTCAATTTAATAACTTTCAACTTTCACATTTCAACTTTAAATATAATGATTTCAGCAGATGCATTGACCGTTGAGTTTGGCGGGACAACACTATTTAAAGACATATCGTTTATAATCAATGAGAATGACCGTATAGCCTTGATGGGTAAGAACGGAGCAGGAAAGTCGACTTTGTTGAAGATACTAGCCGGAGTGAGAGAAGCAACACGCGGCAAAGTGTCGGCACCAGAGGGTACGATTATAGCCTATTTGCCTCAACATTTGATGGTTAAAGATGATAAAACAGTATTTGAAGAGGCAGCGACTGCATTTGCCGAAATCAACAATATGGAGGCGCGTATCAACGAAATAAACAAAGAGTTGGAGACACGCACCGACTACGAAAGTGATGAGTATATGGCACTTATCGAAGAGGTGAGTGCGTTGAGCGAGAGATTTTATAGTATCGAAGAGGTGAATTATGATGCCGATATCGAGAAGACTTTGCTCGGTCTTGGTTTTGAGCGTAAAGACTTTACACGTAAGACATCGGACTTCAGTGGAGGTTGGCGTATGCGTATAGAATTGGCAAAAATGCTATTGCGTAAACCCGATTTGATATTGCTAGACGAGCCGACTAACCACCTTGATATAGAGTCGATTCAGTGGTTAGAACAATGGCTTGTGAATCAAGGCAAGGCAGTGGTGGTGATATCGCACGACAAGGCATTTGTGGACAATATAACAAACCGCACAATCGAGGTGACAATGGGTCGTATTTACGACTATAAGGCAACATATTCGCACTATTTGCAATTGAGAGAAGAACGTCGTCAGCAACAACAACGTCAGTATGAAGACCAACAAAAAATGATTGCAGAGACGAAGGAGTTTATCGAGCGATTCAAAGGAACATATTCGAAGACTCACCAGGTGCAAAGCCGTGTGAATATGCTAGAAAAGCTTGAAATCATTGAGGTAGATGAGATTGATACATCGTCGTTGAGATTGAAATTTCCACCTTCGCCTCGTAGTGGTAACTACCCAGTGGCAGCACATAATGTGGGTAAAGCATACGGAGAGCATAGAGAGTTTGCTGGGGCAAATTTCACTATTGAGCGTGGCG
>JAZOUT010000139.1:0-45192 GCA_045658305.1 Candidatus Aphodosoma sp.
CATAACCCTTTTGCCCATAGTGTTATAAACGTCAATACGTTCATCTTTTTCAAAATCAACACGTAACGTTCTATCTTGCAAGTTATAATACACATTCTCCTTCTTTTTAGGAGTATCAACTTTATTTCTGTTTATTTCAGCGTTAATATAACAATCCTTCACTTCTCCATATCCCGAAATTGTATATTTACGCTTAAAAACTACCTCTCCTTTTTCATCAAATGCACAAATCACCTTGCCCGGACCTCCGCCATCAATATGGGCATGATTTGTTATTGCCCAACCTGTCGTAGAACCATAGCGTTCAGTAACTATTGTTCTCCATGGATAATCTGTATCGGCTTCATAATAAGTAACTTTTTTTAATGTACCATATTTCTTGTCTTCAATAGATTCTATTTTTTCAACTACCAAGCGAGATAAATTCTCTTCTTTTTCTTTTATATTAGATGAATTTACATATTTAAGATGCTGTAACCAATCAAACACTCTAATAGTATCCCCGATTTCTACACCTAAATCATATAGCAAAACTTCAGCCCCATCATTATATGCAAATACTTTCTGTTCTCCAACATCTTCTCTTATTAAAGCTAAAAATTGTTTATTTGCTAAATTAGCATCGTATGCCTCCCAAAGTTTCGTATAAACCACACCATTAATTATAGTATCACCTTCTATTTTTTCAGTATATGTATAATATGTCTCAATATCATCTCCATCATCTGCACCACTATACACCACATTCCAACTATACCCCTCAACTACCATCGGGTTATAACACTCCCAATCTTTCGAACGTTCAATCAAAACTCCATCCTCATCTTCAACCGAAGATAAATAATAAGCACCTCCATCAAGTATGTAATATTCATATCCATACCCCTCAATCCAACAATACTCTTCAAAATCCATTCTTTTCAAGGTATTCCCTCTTTTGTTTTTCACATATTTGACGTTTTCGCACACACTACTACCACTTTCTTTTAATCTATCACCTAAATTAAGGTTAAAGTTGATAATCAAGTCTTTATAATACACCTGATTTAGATAACTATATCCATATTCCCAGACTTTCCCTTCCTCTGCATTTTCCATCATTAATCTATATAATTTCCAATCAATTTTATTATAAGATCTATGTACTTTTTTATATGTTTCACCTCCTATAACCGAATCCCCATCTACTTTATAATAATGTGAAGTAGGTGGTAGATTATCTATACTATCAATACCAGTAAATCCTCCGTGAACTAAAACACTCCAAATACGTCCTTCAACCAATATAGGCTGATACGCCATGACGTTTATAACTATAAACATCAAGCAACTAATAAAAAATAATCGTTTCATAAACAGAGGGCTTTATATTTTTTTAGTCAACTATTTTTCTCGTTGCAAATATACAAAATTTTTTCGCCAAAAGCAAGTTTTTGCACGATTTTTTTAGCATGAATATAAAAATTACGCATTCTGCATTGTGCATTGTGCATTTTTTAGTAACTTTGCAAAAATAAGAAATTTAGTAAAAATGAAACCACAACAACAAGTAAATATCAAGAATAAGCGTGCGAGTTTCGATTACGAATTGGTTGAACGATTCACTGCGGGATTGGTATTGTATGGCACTGAAATTAAGTCGATTCGTGAGGGCAAAGCGAGCCTTGTCGACACCTTTTGCCAATTCTCTGCTGGCGAACTTTGGGTGCGTAATATGCAAATCTCAGCCTATCGTTTAGGCTACTACTATAACCATGATGTTAAACGCGAACGCAAACTTTTGCTCAACAAACGCGAACTTCGCAAACTCGAAAAAGCCACTAAAGAGACGGGCTACACCATCGTGCCAACTAAACTTTTCACTAACGAAAAGGGTTTAGCCAAACTCGAAATAGCACTCGCTCGAGGTAAAAAAGCCTACGACAAACGCGAAACTCTTAAGGAAAAAGAAGACCGTCGCGACATGGATCGTGCCATGAAATTTTAAGACTAAAAAATACACAATGTGAGTGTGTATTCGCTCTTAAAATTTCTAAAATTTAAATATACTATAGAGATACCTGCAAGCAAGGTGCTCCTTACCTTAAAAATACACACTCTCAATGTGTATTTAATTCCAAAAATCATGAAAATCATTCTTTACATATTATCACTTTTATTATTCCCATTTTCGCTCTTAGCGCAAACCTTAGTCGGTACTGTCCTCGACGAAGATGGTGAGCCTCTTCCTTATGCTTCAGTTTATGTGCGAAATAATCCAATTGGGGGCACTATGACTGATATGAATGGGCAATATGTTCTTGAGTTAGATTCTACCACAGCATCTATCGACGAAGTTATATTCTCTTTCATAGGTTATCGTACCGAAGAATTTTCTGTAGCATCTATAATCTCCGATTCTAATTTTGTTGTCACTCTCATTGAACAGCCAATTATGCTTGAAGGTGCAACCGTAAAAGCTAAAATATCAAAGAAAGAGAGTCAGAAACTCAAACGTGAAGCTTTGGAGAAGTTTGTAGAACAAATGCGTGAAGATTTTCCAAAACGTACTGCCGAATATCCTGTTTTTTCGATGTATAATGGTTCGCAAGATGCTCGTCAACTTATTCATCATGAGGTGATAGGTGTAATGTCTGAGTATCCAATTGATAACAGATACGGTGGCGATTCTGTTGCACTTGTTGTGAAATCGGTCAAAGAATTTACTACCGACGAGGCAAAAATAGCTTATGACAAGTTTAATGAAATAACAGATGACCGTCTTAATAGCAAGAAAAATAAAAAAAAGAAAGTCAAACTATCTTATACAAAGCGCAATTTAGACGACCAATCTCTCCGTATGCACCGCTTTCTTTGGGGTGGTTCTACAGGTTCCTTAATTGATATGTTAAATATCAAGAAACCAGCTAAATGGGACTATACTATGATTGGCGATGATGCTGTGTTGACCTATACCGAAAAAGAGAACTATATGGGCATCGTGAAAGGCGAATTGCAACTCCATTTTTATGTCGATCCAGTTACTTTCCAAATCAATAAAATAGCCCAAAGTCTTTCTGGTGAATTGCATATCCCATTTGGTTAT
The DNA here is from genome assembly GCA_045658305.1 of Candidatus Aphodosoma sp. GTDB lineage: Bacteria > Bacteroidota > Bacteroidia > Bacteroidales > Paludibacteraceae > Aphodosoma. Next base: position 3,086 of record JAZOUT010000139.1, read on the forward strand.
AAGCTTAAGGATGATGAACTTGAGTTTATTAATGCCCTTCAATTTGGACATGATACCCTCGACCGTTATCGTGTTCGTCATGCCTATGTCGATGTGCTTCGCAATGTCTTCTTCCGTCGTACTCCCGACGGCAACGTCGTGGTCCGTGAAAAAAATCTCGAAGTGTCAGGCGATTTAATCGACAGTAAAAAGAAAAAATTAACCTATAGTGCCGAAGCTAAAGCTATTGTATCTGGTTCTCCAAAAGTAAAAAAAAGCTTGTAGTTTTTGTCTAAATATTAGATTTTTTATGTATCTTTGCATGTTAAAATGCATAAAAAATCTGTTATGAAAAAGAATCTATTTTTATTGTTTTTTGTCTTGGCATTTTCATCTATTTTAAGTGCCGAGACATCTTTGTTTGTAGAGTATCTTTCTGATGATGAATCAGAATTTGTAATGTCTGTTGTTGGTAGAATTGAAATTAAAGACGAAGTTTTCCGACTTGTTGATGTTAATGGCGAAGTATTAGCATCTTGCAATTTATATGAAGTTCGAAAAATTGTTTTTCAAGAATCTTCTGTAAGTATAGATGATGTGGATAAAAGTACTATTATTGTGTATCCAAATCCTACTCAAGATTTTTTATTTGTTGAAGGTTTGATATTTAATGATATAGTCCGCATTTTTGATTTAGATGGCAAGCTGATTACTATGTCAGAATCAGACAATAGTGGTACTGTTATGTTATCAGTTTCAAATCTGCCCAACGGAGTATATCTTCTTCAAGTTGGTGTAGAAATTGTAAAATTTATTAAACAATAAAAATTATCTAACTATGAGACGAATATTTATAATAATAATTTCCTTTTTTTTCTTTTCATTCGGATTTGCTCAAATGTATGTTTGGCAAGATTCTATATTAGTAGGTGATTATGCTATTGGAGAAGTTGATAGTGTTAAATTTTATAAGCCTAAATCATCTGTTGATACAATTCGACAAGAGCCAACTATAGGAGGAATAAATGCCCAATTCTCTGTGTCAGAAAGTGCTACTGTATTTTTTTCGCAAGGTAACCTTCGTTATAACCCATCTGCTCAAGAGTGGGCTTTTGCTTCATCTCAAATAAGTAGAGTAGGGGATGGTAATACGTCAATTGCGGAAGATTATGCTGGTTGGATCGATCTTTTTGGATGGGGAACAAGTGGCTATAATGGTGTTATGCCATATCTTTCTGTTCAAGATTACACTAAATACGCAAATATTCAAGATATAGCTGAAACAAATTATGACTGGGGTGTTTATAACAAAATATCTAATGGTGGTAATGAGGTTGGCTTGTGGCGTACACTAACTGCTGATGAATGGATGTATCTTTTTTTCTCTCGTCCTAATGCTGATTCTCTTTTTGCCTTTGCAATAGTTGATAATGTAAAGGGGCTTATTATTTTGCCTGATAATTGGCAAAAACTTGAAGATATTGATTTTCGACCAAGTACGACACGTGGCTTGTGGCCTGAAGGTAAATATTTTTGGAATATGGCAAGCGATAATTATGAGCATAATACATTTGATAAAAATCAGTGGGCAAAAATGGAAACCGCTGGAGCTATTTTCCTTCCTGCAGCAGGTTATCGCAAAGGTCTTGAAATTGAAGAGATCAATGAGTATGGTGCATATTGGACATCTTCCGGGAGAGATGATGATTTTGCCTATCGTTGTATTTTCTATTCTTCAATGTTAAGCCCTGGTGGTAGTAATATTACATATTATTATGGTTATTCTGTGCGTTTAGTTCAAGATGCAGTTAAAACTATTCAGCCTGAAGGCGAAATGCTAGTTTTTAGATCTAATTCAGAAATAGACCGATATTTTGTTAATCAAGTTGATAGCATAACTTATAGAAAATAATTTTTACTCTTTTATTTTATTATGATAACATTCATTCTTTCAATAGTTATTCTCGTTTTAGGATATCTAATTTATGGAAAGGTGGTGGCTCGAATTTTCGGTGAAGACCATACTCGACTAACACCAGCTATTGTTAATCCCGATGGTGTTGACTATGTCGCAATGCCTTGGTGGAAAATATTTCTCATTCAATTCCTCAACATTGCTGGTCTCGGACCTATTTTTGGTGCAATTATGGGCGTAATGTTCGGCCCTTCTGCCTTTCTTTGGATTGTCTTTGGTTCTATTTTTGGTGGAGCTGTTCACGACTACCTTTCTGGTATGCTCTCTCTTCGTCGCAATGGCGCATCTTTGCCCGAACTTGTTGGCGAACAACTTGGTTCTAGTGTAAAACAATTTATGCGTGCCTTTTCGCTTATCCTTATGGTGCTCGTTGGGGCTGTTTTTGTTAGTGGCCCTGCCGGATTGCTTGCTGGGATGGTTGATTCTATTAGTGTCACTTGGTGGATTGTAATTATTTTTATTTATTACATGCTTGCCACTCTTCTTCCTATCGACAAACTTATTGGCAAAATATATCCACTTTTTGGCTTTGCTCTGCTTTTTATGGCGGTAGGAATTTTGGTTTCTCTATTTATAAATAATGCACCAATTCCTGAAATAACATCAGGGCTAGCGTCTCAACATCCTCAAGGCTATTCTATTTTTCCAATGATGTTTGTCTCTATTGCTTGTGGTGCAGTTTCTGGTTTCCATGCTACTCAGTCGCCTATGATGGCGCGTTGCATGGTTAACGAAAAGTATGCTCGCCCATGCTTCTATGGTGCTATGATTGCCGAAGGTATTGTGGCTCTTATTTGGGCTGCCGCAGCTTCTTCTTTCTTTGGCTCTGTCAATGGCCTTCAAGACTATGTTGCCTCTCTTCCTGCTACTGCCAACAAGGCTGCCGAGGTTGTTAATCTTATCTCTAATAGTTGGTTAGGTAAGTTTGGAGGCATATTGGCTGTACTTGGCGTGGTTGCTGCCCCTATCACATCTGGCGACACTGCTCTCCGGTCTGCTCGTCTTATTGCTGCCGATTTCCTTCATATCGACCAAAAACCTATCGCAAAACGTCTTATTGTGGCTGTCCCTTTATTTGTTGGTACTTTTATCCTTTTGCAAATTAATTTTGATATCATTTGGCGCTATTTTGCTTGGAGCAATCAAACGCTCTCTGTCTTTACATTTTGGGCTCTAACGGTTTATCTCTATAAAGAAAAACGCAACTATTGGATCACTATCCTTCCTGCTCTCTTTATGACGGCCGTTTGCTCAGCATATATTATGGTGGCTCCCGAAGGTTTTGACTTTCCACTGTACATAGGCTACATTGCCGCCGCAATAGTTTGTCTTGTATTCACTCTTTTGTTCATTCGTTTTACAAGAAATAAAAAGTAATTTGTTTTATAGTTATTATAGTTGCTATAATTTTCAACTCTCAATTCTCAACTCATAAAATGACTATTTACGAAATTGCCGAAGAATTTATTCAGTTGACCAACTGTTCTGTTTTTCTAACAGGGAAGGCTGGAACAGGAAAGACAACCATGCTTCGTCAAATTCGTGAAGTGGCATTCAAACAGACTGCCGTAGTTGCCCCTACAGGTGTGGCGGCTATCAATGCAGGGGGCACCACTATTCACTCTTTTTTTCAACTTCCTTTTTCTCCCTTTTTACCAACCATAGAGGCGAAAAAAGCCTTTATTGCTAAGCAACAGGTTAGTAGTGTTCGTCGTAAAATCTACCGCGAACTTGAACTTCTCATCATTGACGAGGTCTCTATGGTGCGCGCCGATGTGCTTGATGCTATCGACACAGTGTTGCGTCACTATCGTTTTCGTCCGAATGAGCCATTCGGGGGCGTGCAAGTTGTCTTTATTGGCGATATGTATCAGTTGCCGCCTGTGTGCGTAGGCGAGGAGTGGGAGTTGTTGCGTCGCTATTATGCTACGCCTTATTTCTTTCATTCACAAGCAATTCAGCAACAGCTACCAATCTATATCGAACTCGACAAAATATTCCGTCAAAGCAATCAGCAGTTTATCAATCTTCTCAACGAAGTGCGTAATAATCAGCTTACTCCCGACACTCTGCGCCTTTTGAATCTTTGTTATAAACCTGATTTTCGCAATGTCGATGAATATATAACTCTCACAACTCACAATGCCTCGGCTGATGCTATAAACAATGATGAGTTGTCGAAAATCGATGCCCCATACTATAAATTTGTGGCGCATATAGACCGTGATTTCCCTGAACGAAATTTTCCTACCGAAGTAGAACTCTCGCTTAAACTTGGCGCAAAAGTTATGTTTATTGCCAACGATATGGCTCAACCTCGTCGTTATTATAATGGTAAAATCGGAGAAATCACTGAGATAAATAATGGTGAAATTTGGGTTACTTGCGATGGAGAGGACGAGGCTATCAAGGTCTCTCTTGAGGTGTGGGAGAATAAATCTTATACTATCGACCCTAAAACTAATCAGATAGAGGAGAAGCTTTTAGGTACTTTCACGCAATATCCATTGCGATTGGCATGGGCTATTACTATTCACAAAAGTCAGGGCTTGACCTTCGATAGGGTAGTGATTGATGCTGCGGCGGCTTTTGCGTCAGGGCAGGTGTATGTTGCCCTTTCTCGTTGTCGTTCGCTTGATGGTATTGTACTTACATCGCAAATCAATCCATATTCTCTTGCTGTTGACCCTCAGATAGTTCGCTATAGCGAACAGCGTCTGCCTGTGGTCGAATTGGAGCGTCAAGTTGAACTTTTCAAGTCTCGTTATAGTGTGCAACTGCTCGCCAAACTTTTCAGTCTTGAAGATTTGATGTCGCATACGTTCGATTTTGTCAATTATATCAAGACAGTTTTGGCTGATTTCAATGAGGATACGGCACCTTATCTCGACGAATTTCTCTCTCGTGTCAATGAGTTATATGGTGTTGCTCAACGTTTTTTGGCTCAACTGCTTTCGTTTAATCCTAAGACCGATATTGTGCGTATTGCCGAGCGAGTAAAGGCTGCTTCGGGCTATTTTGTGCCGCAACTTGATGATTTGTTGGTGCTTATTGAGTCTTCGCCTGCAATTACCGAGAGCAAAGTCGAAGCCCAAGATTATGTCGAACGCTTGCAGGCTGTGTTTGAAATCGCATCGCAACTTCGACATGTCATAGCTGGTATTGCCGATGATATTTCGGTGGTAAATTATTTCGATGTAAAGCAGTCGTACAAAGTTCCTCCTTTCAAAGTTAAAGCTTATGTTGTTGAACGTGAGGTGAAAATGCTTAAAACAGAGCATCCGAAACTCTATAAACAACTTGCAACTTGGCGCAATGACTATTGCAAGGAACAGAATATTCCTGCTTTTGCGATGTTTAGTAATGCAACTTTGGTCGAAGTGTCTAACAAATTGCCGATTGAAATAGAGCAACTTACTAAAATCAAGGGTTTTGGTAAGGTCAAAATTCAACGCTATGGCAAAGAGTGTGTCGATATAGTTCGTATCTATTGCCGTGAAAATGGCATTGATGCCTCTGCTCAAGCAGATATTGCTTTTGAGCCTGAAACTGAATGTGTTGATGAAAACCCTAAGCCCCGTAAGCGTAAAGAGAAAGAAAAAGTGGAAAAACTTCCAACTGAAGAAATAACCTATTCGCTTCTTGCTCAGGATAAAACGCCACAAGAGGTTGCTGACGAGCGAGGTCTTGTAGTCAGTACAATCTATACCCACATCGCCAAACTCATACATGCGAAAAAAATCGACATCCAACAATATGTCGATGCCGATTTATTAAGTAGGGTTATGTCGATTCTTGCGGAAACTCCTGAAATATCTAATTCTGAGTTATTTGAACAGCTTGATGGCGCTGCAACTTATGATGATTTGAAGCTTATTCGCGCTCATCAAGTATCAATTCTCAATCAATAGTCTGTTGACGTTTTTTCATCTCCTCGTTATAGCAATGGCGACAAATAGGTTCATATTTGTCAGTTTCACCCAATAATACTTGTGATTCACCAGCCACTAATCGGTGTGAAACGTATGCAGGTGCACCGCAGCGCACACACACAGCATGCACTTTTTGTATGTCGTCTGCAATTGCCATCAATGCTGGCATCGGTCCGAATGGATTACAACGAAAATCCATATCCAATCCAGCAATAATCACGCGATACCCATCTTCTGATAATTGGCGACATACGTCAACAATTCCATTATCAAAAAATTGTGCCTCATCAATACCTATAACGTCCACATCGCCAGCCATCAACAATATGTTTTGTGATGATTCTACTGGGGTTGATTGTATCGCATTGTGGTCGTGACTGACGACTTCTGTTTCTGAATAGCGTGTATCTATGCAAGGCTTAAATATTTCAACTCTTTGTTTTGCAAATTTTGCACGTTTCAACCTGCGTAGCAATTCTTCTGTTTTTCCTGAGAACATCGACCCGCAAATCACCTCAATACTTCCTCGGTGATGGCAACTGCAATTTGCTGATTCAAAAAAATACATATATTATTGTTATTATTCGTAAAAAAATTCGTAACTTTGTGTTTGCAAAATAGAGCAAGCCAAATATATAACTAAAATTGATTTTATTTATGTTTGAGACATCGCCTATTTTCTCATTTGCCTATGCAAATGCAAAGTTACAAAATAATTTCTAATAAAAATAATACTTTTTATACAAAAATGAACAAAGATGTTTTAGTTGCTCTTATAGCAAAGGATGTCAATGAATTACAAGTTTTGACCGAAGGTCTTGACCAAATGGAGGTGATACCTGCACCCTATCTTCGTCTTGCTTTGGATAAATCAAAAGCACTAACTGTTAATATTGAATCGCTTGTTAATTATTTGAATAACAAAGAAATAGAAGGTGAGCTTGAGGCTCAACGTCAGGCTGATTTAGAAGCAAAACAGGCAGAAGAAGCCGCTCGTCAAGCAGAATTAGCTCGTATAGCTGAAGAGCAAGAGGCATTATTCCGTGCTGAAGAGCTTGAGCGTCAACGTCGTGAAGAAGAGCGTCTAAAAGCCGAAGCCGAAATAGCTCGTCAAGTTGCTGCTATAGAAGCTGCTCGTCAAGCAGAACTTGAAGCAAAACGTCGTCGTGCGGAGGAAGAAGCTCGTCGTAACGAAGAAGAAATTCGCCGTCAAAAAGAAGAACAAGAGCGCCAAACTGAATTAACTCGTATAGAAGCCGAAAAAGAAGCAGAACGTAAACGCATTGAAGATGAAATGCGTCGTAAATTAGAGGCAGAACAACAAGTTTCTGAAAAAACAGAACATACTTCAAGTATCGAACAACAACCAGTTGTTTCGGTTGTTGATACTGTTGTCGACGTTCAAGTGACAACTCTTGCCGACTCTATTGAAACATCAGAATCTTTGGCTGACAAACTTGCCAAAAATGCCGATGATACACTTGCTTCTGCTATCAATAATAAAAAGATAATAGATTTGAAATCAGCCATTACGCTTGGTGATCGTTTCCGTTTCCAACGCGAACTTTTTGGAGGTAATGGCGAAAAAATGAATAAAGCAATCTCTGATTTCAACTCATTCGAAACTATGATTGATGCTCAAGACTATATCGCCAAAAACTTCGTTCATTGGGCATTAGATAGTGATACAGTTTCCGACTTCATCCAACTCCTTCAACGTCGCTATTTATAATGAGTACTAAATATTCTACAACTTCAGTTTGTTACAATGAGATAAATCAAGAGTGTGGTCAAGGTGATAATTCTCAATTCTCAACTCTTAATTCTCAACTCTATTTAGTTCCAACCCCTGTTGGTAACCTCGAAGACATAACCTATCGTGCTTTACGTATTCTCAAAGAGGTGAATCTTGTGCTTGCCGAAGATACTCGTACTACGGGTATCTTATTCAAACACTTTGATATTCATACTCCTATGGCATCTCATCACAAATTCAATGAGCATAAAACCATAGCGCAGTTTGCCGACCGCATTCTTGCAGGTGAATCTATTGCCCTTGTTAGCGATGCCGGCACTCCTGCCATTTCCGATCCAGGTTTTATGCTTGTTCGTGAGTGTATTGCCAAAGGCATTAAGGTCGAGTGCCTGCCTGGTGCAACAGCCTTTGTGCCCGCCTTGGTCGATTCCGGACTCCCTACCGACCGTTTCTGTTTCGAAGGTTTTCTCCCTCAGAAAAAAGGTCGTCAGACAAAAATACAATCGCTTGTCAATGAGGAACGTACAATGATATTTTACGAATCACCTTATCGTTTGCTTAAGACACTTCAGCAATTTGCAGAAGCCTTTGGTACTGAACGACAAGCATCTGTATCACGCGAAATATCAAAAATGTTCGAAGATACTCAACGTGGCACATTACAACAACTCGTAGAGCATTTTACTGCAATACCACCTAAAGGTGAAATCGTAATTATCGTAGCTGGTACCGATGGCAAAAATAATGATACATCTGCCGATGAAGACGATGAAGAACAAGACCTCGCTAAAATACGAAAATCAAAAAAATATAGGACCTAAAAATACACACTCTCAGTGTGTATTTAATTTTTATGACACCAAAATTTAAATATAGGATACAGCATACTGCAAGCAACCCTCACCTTACCCTCTCCAATACACAATGAGAGTGTGTATTTATCAAAAAAACATTTTGAAAAATATATTCCTCATCCTTTGCTATACCATGTATAAACATCTTTTAATTGACCTCGATGACACCCTTTGGGATTTCCGACGAAATTCCAAAATCGCAATGCAAGAAATTTATAGCGACTACGAATTAGTCAAACTTTACGATTCATTCGATTCATTTTATAATGTTTATACAATTAAAAACCATCAACTTTGGGAGCAATATGCCAAAGGCGAAATAACCAAAGACTTTCTTTCTCTTGAACGATTTCTTTATCCATTGCGTATTGCGGGGAACGAAAATGTTGAATTAGCGAAAAAATTAGGCGAAGATTTCCTCTATCGCACAACTATGCAGACTAATTTAGTTGAGGGTGCAATCGAAACTCTCGAATATCTCAAAGCCAAAGCCTATACACTCTCAATTATTTCAAACGGATTTGTCGAAGTACAATACACAAAACTTCGTCGTTCAGGACTTTTACCATATTTTACCAATGTATTTTTATCTGAAGAAATCGGCTATCAAAAACCCGATACCCGATTCTTTCAAATTGTTTTAGATAGATTAAATGCTACCCCTGCCGAATGCCTTGTTATAGGCGATAATTTTCAAACCGACATCCAAGGTGCTCAAAATGCAAACATACGTGCAGTATTCTATCGAAACAACGCAGATATACCATCAAACTTTGAGTTTATGGGGCAAATAATCGAGAATTTAGTCGAAATTAAGACTATTTTGTGAGATTTTTATCTATAAATAATCTCTATTTTTCACTCATTTTGTTGCACTTTTCTCACTTTTTTTTATCGAAAAACATGTTTTACAACATAAAATAGTTTTTAACCAATTTTATGAAATGCAGAATATATTTTTATTGTTTTTGATGATATTATTATTTAAAATATTGATATTCAGTTGAGAGTTTTATTCTTATACCTATTTACAATTTGAAAGAGAATAACTCCATTTTTACTCAAAAAAAGGCAATAAAAACTTGTGGGTTAAAAAAGATTATATTTTTGTTTGCACATTTGCAGATAAATATGTAATTTTGCTAACTGAATTTGTGTGCAGTAATGTACACTTGTTTTCGTTGTCTGAATCAATATCGAAAACTAATTATTAACATTATTTATAACTAAAAAAATCATTTATGAGAAAGTTAATTCTTTTGTTCTCGGCATTAGTACTTTGTATTGGTGTCGTATTTGGACAGGGAAAAACTGTTTCAGGTCGCGTTCTTGACGAAAACAACGAACCTGCAATCGGTGCCTCTATCCAAGTGAAAGGAGCGGAAACAGTAGGTACAATTTCCGATTTCGATGGTAATTTTACTATTACTCTTCCTGCTGGTACAACTCATCTTATCATCTCTTACGTAGGTTATACTACTGTAGAACAAAAAGCTGAAAACAACATGGTAGTTCGTCTATCTGCTGATGCTGAGGTTCTTGATGAGGTTATGGTTGTTGCTTATGGTACTCAAACTAAAAAATCATTCTCAGGTTCTGCTACTGTTGTAAAAGGTGAAACTCTCGAGAAAAAGAACCCATCTGAAGTTTCTAAAGCTCTCGCCGGTGAAATCGCTGGTGTGCAAGTAGTTTCTTCATCTGGTCAACCAGGTTCTTCTGCAACAATTTCTATTCGTGGTGTCGGTTCTATCAACTCAAGCTCTGCACCTCTTTATGTTGTCGATGGTATCCCTTATGATGGTGATATTTCGGCTATTGACCCTTCTGATATCGCTTCTACTACTGTATTGAAAGATGCTACTGCAACTTCTCTTTATGGTTCTCGTGGTTCTAATGGTGTTATCTTGATTACTACTAAAAGAGGTACTTCTGGTGAATCTGGTAAAATTGATATCGACTTGAAATATGGTGGTAACATGCGTCTTATCCCATTGTATGAAACTATTACTGACCCTCAACAATTCGTAGAACTTGTTTGGGAAGGTCTCTACAATGCGTCAGGTGGTAAAGCTAATGTTGCTAACCAACAATTGTTTAATGTAAATAACGGTGGTCTCCCTGCAGCTTACAACCGTTGGACTACTGCCGGTCACCTTTTGATTGACCCAGAAACTCACAGATTCTATAAAGACATCCAACTCAAACAAGGTTATATCGATCAACCTACTACTTCTTGGAAAAACGAGTTGTTCCGCAATGGTCAAAAACTCGATGCTACTCTCAAAATCTCTGGTGGTTCTGATAAAACTACTTACTATACTTCTTTCGGTTATTTGAAAGACGAAGGTTACTATATCGGTTCTGACTATAGCCGTCTTCAAGCTCGTGTTAACGTTGACCACCAAGCTAAAAAATGGTTGAAAGGTAGCATGAATATGTCTTATTCTTATTCTACTTTCAACAACCCAGGTCAAGGCTCTAACATGAACAACGGTTTTGCTTATGTTAACGAATGTCCTTCTATCTATACTGTCTTCCAACGTGATGAAAATGGTTATAAAGTAGAGGACCCTAAAATTCCTGGACAAATGGCTTATGACTATGGTGACGTTGACGTAAATGGTAACACTATTGGTCGTCTCTATGGTTCAGGTATCAACCCTGCAGGTGCTCTCCAATATGACAAACAACGTACTCTTCAACATCAATTGGTTGGTAATGGTATGTTAGAGGCTACTATTTATAAAGGTCTTAAATTTACTACTAACTTTGGTGTTCAATACGTTGGCTCTGATGCTGCTGGTTTGACTAATAGTTATTATGGTGATGCTGCTGGTGTTGGTCGTATCGCTAAAACTGTTGCTCATTTTATGTCATTTACTTGGAACCAAATTTTGTCTTACAATGCTGATTTTGGTGGCGATCATAACTTCAGTGCTTTCGTTGCTCACGAAACTCTTATGCTTAATTCTTCGACTACTCAAGGTGGTAAAAACTTTATCGTTCGTCCTGACGGTCTCGAACTTGGTAACGCTGTTGAAATGAGCTATCTCACTTCTTCTACTGCAAGACAAACTATGGAATCTTACTTCGGTCAAGTTCGTTATAGCTATAAAGATAAATACTTCGTTGATGCTAACCTCCGTGCCGACGGTTCTTCTCGTTTCGCAAGAGGTAATCGTTGGGGTACTTTCGGTTCTGTAGGTTTGGCTTGGGACATGATGCGCGAAGACTTTATGCAAGGTGTTGGCCTTCTTCGCAACTTGAAACTTAAAGCTTCTTGGGGTGAACTTGGTAATGCCGAAATCGGTACATTCCTTTACACTAACCAATATTCAGTTGACAACGTAGGTGGCCTTCCTGGTTATGTTCTCGGTTATATCGGTAACCCTGATTTGACTTGGGAGTCTTCTCAAATCTTGAATACTGGTATTGAACTTACTCTTGGTAAAATCCTTGATGCTGAAGTTGTTTATTTCCACAAAACTACTAACAACATGTTGTTCGACCGTTCTGTAGCTCCTTCTTTGGGTTATTCTTCTTTCTATGTAAACGAAGGTGAGATGGTTAACCAAGGTGTTGAATTCCAATTTAATGTTCATGCGGTTAATACTAACGCTGTTAAATTCGACGTTCGTTTCAATGGTGCTTGGTACAAAAATACTATCACTGAAATGCCTACCGATGTTACGGGCGAACCAAAACAAATGGATGGTGCTATGTCTTTAGGTCACTCTATCTACGAGTATTATACAATTGAATGGGCAGGTGTTAACCCTGAAACTGGTAAAGCAGAATACTACTATTTCTACGACCCTGAAAACTTGAAAGGTGCTGAATTCAATCTTTATCAAGATTATATTCCTTCTGTTCACCAATACATTTTGGATACTTATGCTGATGATCCTAACTTGGATAAATACCTCAAAAACCCTGAATTGATTCTCGAAAAAGGTAAAACTGATAATGCTCAATATGCATCTTCTTACTATGTAGGTAAATCTGCTCTTCCTTATCTCCAAGGTGGTCTCGGTTTAGATTTGTCTCTCTATGGTTTCGATATCTCTGCTGCTTTCCAATATAGCTTTGGTGGTTGGGGTTATGATGGTGCTTACCAAATGTTGATGCACAGCGACCGTGGTGGTTCTACTAACTGGCACGTTGACATCTTGAATCGTTGGAAAGAACCAGGTGATGTAACTGATGTTCCTCGTTTGTCTAACAAATCTGACTTGTATGCAAACTCTTCTTCTACTCGTTTCATCACTTCTTCAAGTTTCTTGTCTCTTTCTAACGTGCGTTTAGGTTATTCATTCCCTAAAAAATGGATTGAAAAAATCAAACTTAACAACTTGAATCTTTGGGTGTCTGCAGATAACTTGTTCTGTCTTTCTGCTCGTAAGGGCTATATCCCTATGGCTTCTTTGACAGGTTCTTCAGATACTTATCAATACACTCCACTTTCAACTGTTTTGGGTGGTATCAAAATTTCATTCTAATCAATTTGTTTAAATAGTTTATAAATATGAAATCAATAAAATTTTTATCTTTCGTTTTGGCTCTTGTTATGGGTCTTTCAAGCTGTTCAAGCAGTTGGTTAGACACTGACACAACTGGATCTACTTTGACCCAAGAGCAATACGATAACCTTCCTAATACAGCCGAAGGTGCTGTCTTGGGCCTTTACTCAATGCTTTATGCTACTGCTGGTGGTAGTAATCACCACTATTTTGGACAAAAGTCAATTGATATGGCTACTGACATCTTGTCGGGTGATATGGCTATGACTGCCAATGCTTATGGTTGGTTTGTCGACTGTGAACAACAACAATGTTCTTCAATGACTGCTGGTCGTAATAGCTATTTTTGGAGCTATTATTACACTATCCTTTTGAATGCTAACGCTGCTATCCGTAGCTTCGTAGCTCTCGAAAATCCTACTGATGCTCAAAAAGCTGCTTTGGCTCAATGCTTGACTATGCGTGCTTATTGCTACTTCAACTTGGCTCACTTGTATAGCCCAGGTATGACTGATACTGAATCTCAAGACCGTTTCGTAGGTAACACTGGTATGGATTATCTTTGTGTGCCTCTTTACAATGAAACTTCTTCTGTAAACGAAGAAACAGGTCTCGTTCAAGAACAACCTGTTGCTTCTACTCGCGCCGTTTATGATCAAGTAATCTCTGACCTTAATTGGGCTGTTGCTTTGTTTGACGAAACAGGCTTCCAACGTTCGTCTAAATTGTATTTGGATAAAGATATCGCTAATGCTTATTTGGCTTATACTTATCTCCAAACTCAAGAATTTGACTCAGCTTATACTGTTGCTAAACGTGTTATCGATGCAGGTAACTACGAAATCTTGCCTTTCGAAGATTTGACTACAACTGGTTTTGTTGATCAAAGCAATCCTTCTTGGATGTGGGGTCTCGATGTTACTATCGAAAATACTACTCACCTTGCCTCTTTCTTTGCTCACTTAGACGTTCATACTTATGGTTATGCTGCTCTTGGTGCTTCAAAAGCTTTGGACGATGAGTTGTATAAATCAATCCCTGAAACTGATGGTCGTATCAATTGGTTTGATAAAGGTAAAAAATGTATCCCAAGCTATAAATTCTATGATTTGGCTCGTGGCACAAATGCTGACGAATACGATCGCCGTTGGTTGAATGACCTCGTATTTATGCGTATCGAAGAAATGTATCTTGTTGCTGCCGAAGCTGCTGCTCGTGCTGATAAATTGACTGAAGCTAAAGAAGAATTGAAAGTTTTGTTGGCTCAACGCGACGAAACAGTTATGGCTACTGTCGATGGCATGTCGAAAGACGAGTTGCTCTCAAATCTCTACTACAACTGGCGTATTGAAATGTTTGGCGAAGGTCGTGCTTTGATGACATTCAAACGTTTTGGTGGTATGAAAACTCGTGGTAACAACCACTTCTATAAAGGTGGTGAAACGATGCAAGCAGTGGACCCTGCAAATCCTGTTTTGTTATTCATTATCCCTTATTCTGAATATACAAACAACCAAGCTAACTATGACTTGAAAAATTAATTTATTTGTTTATTATAAAAAATTGAAATTATGAAAAAATTATTATTTTTTGTTCTTGCTGCAATTGTTTTGGCAGCTTGTAACGGAGAAAAAGGTCCTAAAGGTGCTTTAGAATCTGCTTCTTTGTCAAAAGAAAATCTTGAAATGAGTGAGGGTCAAGAAGTACGTTTGACAGTTAATCCAACTCCTGCAGATGCTGAATTTACTGTTAAAAAATGGTCTTCTGATAATGAGATGGTTGCTGCTGTAGCTGAAAATGGTACTGTAACAGCTAATTCAGTTGGTACTGCTGTTATTTCTGCTGAAATTGAAGGTAATGGTAAAACTATCGTTGCTAAATGTAATGTTACTGTTAAATCTATTTTGGATGCTACTATTTTTGACCGTGCTGCTATCTTTGGATTAGATGATAAAAATCTATACGATGTAACTTCTAAAACAGCAAATGGTGAAGATACTACTTATAAAGCTGCTACTGCTCAATACAGATTGTTGCCTTCAACTATGTATATCGATGGTGATGGCTACATGGCTGGTGATGGTGGTTATATCTTCCTTATGGAAACTTCTTTCTTGTTAGGTATGACTGAAAGTGGCGAAGTTAACTCTTTGATTTGTTTGGCTGATTACCATATGGTTGACAATTGCCTTCGTGAAGATGGTCGCCGTATTCCTTTCACTTTCCAAGCTGCTAAATTTGATAAAGATGTGTATGAAGAATATTATACTCTTGCTCTTCTTGCTGCTGGTGGTCAAGGTGAAAAACCAGATCCTGAAATGTATAATTACTATCGTGAAGATGACTCTTATTTCCTCCGTGGTTTCGTTTCTCAAAATGGTTTAGCTTATCTTGATGCTGGTTTTGCTGCTCTTGGTAATTCTGAAGGTATTGTTGATATTTATTTCCACCCAGAAAATGAAAAATGGCAAGCTCCTATTTATTATGATTTTGATGCTAAAGTATTTAATAATCCTGGTAACTATGGTTTAGCTATTGGTGAAAAACAAGATGAAGAAACTGGTGAAACAATCTATGTTTACTTAGATGAAAATAAAGATAATAAATTTGATATGGCTGAGTTGGCAGATTATCGTTTTACTGGTGGCGAACCTGCTAAAGAAGAAGCTCCTGCTGCTGTTGAATTCGTTGAAACTTCATTTGGTAAAATTGGTGCAGTTCCAGCTAAAGTGGCTTATAAAGAAATCGCTATCAACAGAGCTCTTCACGTGGCTTTGTGCGTAAAAACTAATGTTAAATAATATTAGTTACACTTATATCTAAAGAAAGAGGATGCATTTTGTATCCTCTTTTTTTTATAAACATTCTTGAAGGTATGGTTATCCTATGAAGAGATATATTATTGCTTAGGTAAAAGGAAAAAGAAATGTGCTAAATAGTAACTACATTTTTTCTTTTGTAAATTTTGATGCGATTGTTTTGCTTTTTTTTGGATGTTTGAAAAAAAATATGTATCTTTGCACTCCATAACAAACTTAATCTAACATTTATGAAACGTATTTTTTTACTCCTATTTTCTTTGTGTATTTCTTTGGGGTCAGTTTTTGCTGTCAAAGCTTATCCTGGATTAATTACTAAAACTCAATCTGATGGCTCTGTGATTAGTTTCTATATTCACGGAGATGAAAATTTTAGTTATGTAACATCATCTGATGGGTATTTGTTGATTGATAACAATGGTGTGTTTGAATATGCACAAATTGATTATAATTTTTCGCTTAAATCTCTTGGTGTTAAGGCTAATGATTTAAGTGCTCGTACTGAGGCTGAGCAATTATTTTTGCTTAATATTCCTAAGGCTTCTGACTTGATGGCTAATTTGGAATATCAAAAGTATCGTTCTGAACAAATGAGAAGAGTTGCTCCTATTAAACGTGTGAGTTCAACTTTCCCATTGACAGGCAGTCCAAAAAGTTTGGTTATTCTTGCTAACTTTACAGATGTGAAATTCACTTCTCCTACGGCCAAAGAGGATTATACTCGCTTGTTAAATGAAACTAATTATTCTGAAAATGGAGCAACAAGTTCTGCTCGTGAGTATTTTAGAACATCATCAAATGGTGTTTTTGAACCTAATTTTGTTGTCGTGGGCCCTTATGATTTGCCTCATGATTACAAGTATTATGGTGAAGAAAAAGATGGTAACCATGATAGGGCTGCTGGTCAAATGATTGTAGATGCTTGTAATGCTGCCGATGTTGATATCGATTTTACTGAGTTTGATACAGATGGTGATGGTAAACTTGATAATGTCTTTGTTTATTATGCAGGTCATAATCAGGCAGAAGGTGCATCTGCTAATACTATTTGGCCTCATCGTTCATATATTTCATCTAAAATTTTGTGTGACGGAGTGAGATTGTATGACTATGCTTGTACATCTGAGTTTAGAGGTGCAGATGGAGAGGAAATGTGTGGTATTGGTACATTCTGCCATGAGTTTGGTCACGTTTTAGGTTTGCCTGACTTATATATTACAGATTATGAGTCAAATCATAATACACCAGGTAGATGGGATATTATGGACCAAGGTTCGTATAATAATAAAGGACGAACTCCTCCTACTTATTCTTCTTATTCTCGTTTCTTTTTAGGGTGGTTGAAACCTATTCAAATAACAGGAGGGTCATATACTTTAAACCCTTTGATTGAATCAAATGAGGCTTATTTATTTGCTGTGGAAGATCATAATCTTAATGGAAAAAGTCCAGATCCTGTTGAGTTCTTTATGATTGAAAATAGGCAACGTGTAGGTATTGATGAGTTGGGGGTTCCTGCTACTGGTATGCTTGTGACTCATATTTATTACAATGAAGGAACTTGGAATAATAATAAGCCTAATAATGATCCTGATAAGCAAGGTGTTCAAATTTATTGTGCCGCAGGTACAACATCTACTCCTTCTTCAAATACTTATCCAGGCTCAAAAAATGTGACATCTTGTTTCTTTACAATGCGTGATGGTACAGAGGCTCCAAAACCATTGTCTAATATACAAGAAAATAACCGTGTTATAACTTTTGTTTATCCACTTGGCGAAGGTTATCCTACTATTGGTGTTAAACAACCATTGGAAGATTTCTTTGTTAATTATGGAGAAGAAATAGAAACTCGTGTTTTTGAATTTATTGGTTCCAACATTACTGAAGATGTACGTATATATTTCCAAGACGGACGTCATTTCAGATTGAAAGATTGTAATGGCACTGCTACTACTTATACTAATTCAATATATTGTAAACCTAATCTTGCAGATTCAACTTTCTATGCAAAAGTAGAAATTAAATTTGACCCTAAAGTTTGTTCTTATAGCGAATATTTGACTGATAGATTGATGATCTCTTCTGGAACTTATTCTAATCAGTATAACGTTAAGGGTAGAGCGCAACGCCCAATAAAGGTAGTCCCTCCTGTGGCTTATGAAGTTAAAGAGGTTTCGCCTTATGCATTTACTGCTAATTGGTCTGCTGTTGAAGATGCAACGGAATATTATTTGTCTGTTTATTCTATCGAAAAAGTAGAGTCTTCTGATGTTGAAGAGTTCTCTACATTCGATAAGCCAGATAATGCTACAGGTTGTACTTCTAACTTCAAAACAGTTTCTAAATCAAACTATAAGTCATCTCCTCAGGCAGTCTATTTTACAACAGCCCTCGATACTGTATGGTCTAAAAAATATTTTATGCCTGTAACTAAATTATCTTTCTGGTTGAATGCAACTAACTCCGTTGGTACATTCTTCATCGAAGGTAAACAAGATAATCAGTGGAAAGTTATTTTCGAAGAAAAAGTTACATCAACAACTCGTTCTAAAACATTCAATGTAGATTTGGATACTTTGAAAATGCAAGAATTTAAAATCTACTACGAAACAACATCTAAGAATGGTGGTTTGGCGTTTGATGACTTTACTGCATATTTCCCTGAAAAGATCAATTATGTTTATGAAGATTATACTTTGATCGATACAACATTTAGAGTGGCCGGTTTATTGCCAGATTTCCTTTATAGCTATAAAGTGAAAGCTTCAGATAAAGATTTGGAAAAAGATCCTCCTCGTTATAATAATGTAACTGAATATTCTAATGTTATTGATGTGAAAACTCTTGCAGGTGCTTCTGCTGAAGATAAAACTTTAACTATCGTTAGAGATGTTAATGGCTACAGAGTATTTGTGCCAGACTACAATCCTGATTGCTCTTTGATGATTTTTGCTATCGATGGCACTTTGGTTTGCGAAGTAACATCTGCGTCTGATGAATTTGTAGTTCCTCAATTGCCTAATGCAAATGTTTACATATTAAAGTATGTCGAAAACGGAACATTGAAGAAAAAAGCAAAAGTAGCAAAATTATATTACAACTTATAATCTCCCCTAAAAGAGTCACAATCACTTGTGACTCTTTTAGTTTTTTTATACTGCAATTAAAAGTCCGAAAGAAAATCAAAATGTTTTTGATTTGCGAACTTGCGAACTTGCGAAGTTGCAAACTTTCAAACTTTCAATTTTTGCGATAAGCGAGAGCAATTGAGTTTACTCAAATTGCCGAGCATAGCAAAAATCTTGAGCGGAGCGAAAAATTTTTAATTCCTAATTCCTAATTCCTAATTCTCAATTCTCAATTCTCACCTCTCCTCTCAAATACCCACTTTCATTGTGTATTTTTTCTTCCTTACCCAACAGCAAGGTGCAAGCAAACTGCAAGCAAGAAAACCGCCATTTTTTATACACACTCTCATTGTGTATTTTTTCTTTTTGAGAAAAATTATATATTGTTTATTTGTAAGATATAATATTTTTTATTATCTTTGCAACTTGAAAAAATTGTATTTCATTAAAATTAAAAAATTCTTGTTTATGAAAAAATTATTTTTGGCTTTCGTTGTCTCATTCTTGAGCATTGTCTCTATTTATGCCGTGCCAGCTTATCCTGGTTTGATAACAACAACTCAGCCTGATGGTACAACTATTAGTTACTATTTACGTGGCGATGAAAGCTTTTCATTTAAAATGTCAGAAGATGGATATCTTTTGGCTTTGAATGTTGGTGGCGTGTTTGAGTATGCAGATTTTCGTGATAATTGTATTATCCCTTTAGGGATTAAGGCTTTTGATGTTAATGAACGTACTGAAGAAGAAGTTAATTTCTTGAGGAAAGCTGTAAAAGTTTCTGATATTCAAATGCAATTAGAAGAAACTATTAATATTAGAAAACAACAAAGACGTGAACGCAATGTCCAACGTGCAATTAAATATCCGACACAAGGTTCTCCTAAAAGTCTTGTTATATTAGTGAATTTTAAAGATGTTAAATTTTTGAAAGAAACAGCTAATGTTGATTTTACTAATATGTTAAATCAAGATGGCTATGCTGAAAATAAAGCTACAAGTTCTGCACGTGAGTATTTTAGAACATCATCATTTGGTCAATTTGATCCTAATTTTGTTGTTGTTGGACCTTATGATTTGCCTGAAAATGTAGCTTATTATGGTACTAATAGTAGGGGGACAGATGGAAATGATGAGCATGCAGATTCTATGATTGTACATGCATGTAGATTGGCTGATGAAGCTGGTCTTGATTTTACAGAGTTTGACACCGATGGTAACGGCTATTTAGATAATGTATTTGTTTATTATGCGGGTCATAATGAAGCCGAAGGTGCTGGAGAAGAAAGAATATGGCCTCATAGAGGTGGGGTATATTCAAAAACACGTTTTGATAATATACGATTGAATGGTTATGCTTGTACTTCTGAATTAAGAGGTAATAAAGGAACTGAACAATGTGGAATTGGTACGTTTTGCCATGAGTTTGGGCATGTAATTGATTTGCCTGACTTTTATGTAACGGATTACTCGCATAATGAGCCAACACTTTCTAAATGGGATGTAATGGATAGAGGTCCATATAATAATGAAGGTCGTACTCCTCCTACTTATTCTGCTTATGAAAGATTTTTTTGTGGTTGGATGGTACCAGAGCCAATAGACTCTTTAGGTTTGTATAATTTGGAACCATTGATTACTTCAAATAAAGCTTATATTTTATCAAAGACACAGCATAACTTGGATGGATATAGTCCAGATCCTGTAGAGTTTTTCTTACTTGAAAACCGTCAAAAGATTGGAATTGATTCATTAGGTGTTCCTGGTGAAGATTTGTTAATTACTCATGTTATTTACGATAAATCATTGTGGAATAGAAATATACCTAATAATGATCCTAATGATATGCGTGTGCATATTGAATGTGCGGCAGGTACAACTGCAGAACCTAAGCGCAATACATTTCCAGGTGGAGATAATATTTTTGATTTTAAATTTGTTTTTAGAGATGGTGAAGTTTGGGATGTGGCTTTGTCTGCTATACAAGAAAGTCATAGAAATGTATCATTTTTATATGGGGAAACAGAGAATACTCCTTTTATATCTTTTGAAAATTCGTTGTCAGATTTTTATACAATTGCAAATAAAAAACAGTATAAAGATTTGAATGTATCTGTTCGTAATATTGAAGGTGAAGTGAAATTTTCATTTGAGAATACAAATTATTATTTGGTGTCTCAGCGTTTAGAAGATGGATCTTTTACTACTCCAAAAGAAGAACTTGTTCTAAATGTTCCGTCAAAGGATGAGCATCTATTGAATATTGCGGTTGTTTTTAATCCTCGTAATATGTCTTCAAATGATGATTTCTTTGAATCTCGAATTTTGGCAGGAAGTGATAACTTTATTACAGCATTGCCAATTAAAGGTAAGTCAAGACGTTCGCCTAAAGCTACTATTCCAACGGCTTTTGAGGCTAAAAATGTTACAGATGAGTCATTTGTTGCTAATTGGTCTTATGACGAATATGCTACAAGTTATTATTTGTCGGTTTATACTAAAAATTCTACTCCATCTGAGGAATTAGAAGAATTTGATGACTTTACTGATGCTAATAATCCTAAAGGTTGGTACTATAATTTTCTTTCTGTTGATAGATTCCATTATGGTTCTTCTCCTCTGTCTGTCGATTTTGCAACTAAAGGAGATACTTTGTGGACTAAAGATTATTTGTTGCCTGTAACTTCTTTCGATTTCTGGGTCAGAAGCAAGAACGAGACATCGGGTGAAATTGTTGTGGATGGTTTTATTGATAGTGTTTGGACTAATGTTCTTACTCAATCATTTGATGCTCAAACTGTAAATCAAACTATAACAGGTACTGTTTCTGCTGAATGTTATAAATTTCGTATCTATGTTAATTTTGATGAGGGAGAAGGTAGTTTGTTGTTCGATGATTTTAATGCTAAGTTCGATTACACTGCAGATTATATCTTGCAAGATGAAGAATTATTTCAGGCAGAAGATATGGAAAATAAGAAAATTATCAGAGATTACAATTCTAAAAAGAATTACTATTATAGAGTAAGAGCTACAGATAAGCAGCTCAAAGATGCAGAAGGTCGATTTGAGAATATTACAGAATATTCAAATGAAATTTGTGTAGGTGATAATAAAAATAAAAACAAAAAAGTTGAGCCTTTGAATATTGCATTTGTTGATGGTTATTTTGTGGTTACTCTTAAAGAACTCAAGCCTGATTATGTGATATATGTATATACTGCTGATGGTCGTCTTGTTGAAGAGATTGAGCCAACAAGTAAAAAGGTTGTCTTACCTCGTTTGGAGGCTAATATGTATGTTGTTAAATATTCAGAAAAGGGTAAGATTAGACGAAATGATCAAGTGGGTAAAATATTTTATTAATTATATTTGAATGTATATAAGGGAACAAGCTAAAGTTTGTTCCCTTATTTGTTTTTATGGATGAAATAATTTATAATTTATGCTTTATAATTCATATTTTTTTTATAACTTTGTAGATTAAATGATGGGCATTTATTCTCTTGGCTCTTCTTAACTTTAAACTATTAACTTTTATAATGGATAGATTACGGTTTTTTAGTATGGGAAGTGGTAGTAGTGGCAATTGTTACTACATAGGCACAGCGAGTTACGGTTTCTTGATAGATGCTGGTGTTGCGGTGCGTACAGTGAAAAGGGAGTTAAAGGAGCATGGTCTTTCGTTTGAAAATATTTGGGGTATATTTATTACTCACGACCATACAGACCATATTAAGGCTGTGGGTGTGTTGGGTGAGAAGTATCATATTCCTGTTTATGTTACTGCAGAGATGCATAAGGGGATTAATCGTAATTATCGTGTGACAGAGAAATTGGTTTCTGCTCATAAATTCTACAAGAAAGGTGATAATATTGTAATTCGCGATTTTACGATTCAGGCGTTTCCTGTGTCGCATGATGCTTCTGATTGTGTTGGGTATTCGTTTATTTATGGCAATCAACGTTTTGTAATAGCTACTGACCTTGGTTTTATAGGGAAAGAGGCAGCAGACCATATTGTTCGTGCCAATTATTTGGTAATTGAGGCAAATTATGATGATAATATGTTGAAGAATGGTCCATATCCATATCCATTAAAGCAGAGGGTGCGTTCGCATGTAGGTCATATGTGTAATGAACATACTGCAAGATTTTTGGCGGACAACCCTAATGATAATTTGTCGCATGTTTTTCTTTGTCATCTTAGTCAAGAGAATAATACACCTGAACTTGCTTTTAAAACGGTGAATGATGCTTTGATAGAGAGTGGTATTGCTCTTGAATTGTTGCAACCGCTTGAGAGGACTATTCCTTCGCCAATGTATGTTTTTAAGGCATATAAAGAGGAGTAGTGGATTGTGATTGTTTTTGTGAAAGTAATTTTATTTCAATAGAAAACTTTTTTTATTATTATTTTATTAAACTGTAAATTTGTTATGAACAAAATTGGATTTTGGATTGATAATGCACGCACTATTGCCTTACCTCAAAGTATTTTGCCTGCATTATTTGCTATTAGTTTGGGAGCTATGCACGAGGGGTTTAGCTGGTGGATGGCTATTGTAGCTCTATTAGGTATTATTTGTGCCCATTTAGGTTTTAACCTTGCTGATGACTATTTTGACTATAAAGTAGGTTCGGCAGATAAGCGTGAGGCTTTGAATGGTGAGGGATTTCGTGCGCGTATGCATAAGTATCCATATATCACATCAGGTCAGGCGACAGTTGCAGAATTGCGCAATGCGGTGATTGTGTTCTTGGCGATTGCTGTTGTATGTGGTTTGGTGATACTATATTTCCGTGGCTGGCCGATTGCATTGATTATGGCTATTGGTGGTGTGCTTGGTATTTCATATTCGGGTGGTCCACTTAAACTTGGTTATCATGGTTATGGTGAGTTGGTGATTGGTGTCATGTTTGGAGTGTTGTTGATGATTGGTATGCAATATGCCGTTTGTGGTGTATTTGATTGGAATGTTGTGTTGTTGAGTGTTGCAATTGGTATGTTGGTAACAAATATCGTATATACTCACTCGGTGCTTGATATTATTGCTGATGAGAAGGCAGACAAGATGACTTTTGCACGTCTGCTTGGTTCGAAAAAGAATCAGTTGGCTGCATTGGCTCTCTTCTCATTGTTGCCATTCGTTATTGTTTTTGCAGGTGTAGCATTGGGATTCTTCCATTGGGCTTATCTCGTAGTGTCAATACTTTTGCCTATGGCTCTATTTCTTTGGAAATCGGTTCGTAAATTTGTTTATGATGAAGAGGAAGATATGACACTTAAATTTTGGATGGGTCCGATGGGCGATTGGGAAAATTATAAAAAAGCAGGATTGGACTGGTTCTTGTTCCGTTGGTTGATGGCTCGTAATCTTGTTACTTTTTTCTGCTTATTCCTTGTGATTGTAAATATTGTATTGTCAATTTTAAAATAATAATGAGGTGAAGATGAGTACTAAAATCTCGATACTCGCTACTCGTTATTAATAATCTATTATATGAAAAAATTATTTTATTTAGCATGGTGGTTTTTCGGTGCAAGAGTGCTTGGCCGTAAACGTCCATTGCAAACAGTATTGTTTATTGGTGATAAATGTAATTTGAAATGTCGTCACTGTGCAGTGTATGCACGTGAGAATCCGAATATTATGACATACGAGCAGGTGCGTGAGCAGTTGCGTTATGCTCACTCTCTTGGTTCACGTTTTGTTGATTTTGAGGGTGGAGAAGTGATGCTTTGGCGTGATGGTGATTATCGCATCAATGACCTCATTGACTTGGCAAAAGAGGAGGGTTTCTTCTCTGCAACAATTACAACTAATGCACAATTGCCATTTAAGGGTAGTAAGGCCGATAGTATTTGGGTAAGTCTTGATGGTATTGGTGATTATCACGAGTATATTCGTGGTAAGGGTACATTTAAACGTCTTGAGGAGAATATTGCTTCTTGCGGTCATAAACATTTGAGCGTGAATATGGTTGTTAGCACATACAATTATGAGGCAGTTGTACCAACTATTGAGTATGCTAAAAATAATCCTGCTATTGAACAAATATCTATCAACTTCTATACACCATTCCCAGGATCAGAAACATCAATGGTGCTTGACAAGCAAAAGCGCATTGAAGTGATTGATAAAGTGATAGAAATGAAGAAAAAAGGTTATCCTATCATGAATTCAGTTTCTGGACTTAAACTTATGAAAGAGAATAAGTTTAAGCGTCGTTGTTGGGTTACAAACTTCATTTATGCTGATGGTACTCGTTCTGGTTGTGCTGGCGAAGGTTTGAATATTTGCGATGAATGTGGTTTGTGTATGTCAGGTGAGATGAACTCTGTCTTCAATTTCAAACTCGATACTATCTTCGCAGGGTTGAAACTCAGATTGTAAGTTTTTAGTAAAAGACAAAATAACATAATAACAAAAAATTATGTCTTTTTGTTCTTCTGTCTTTTTCTTAAAATGAAAAAAATAAGTTTTATACTATTATTTTTGTCCTCTATCTTGTTGCTTTCGGCGCAGAATTATAAGCAACAAGTAGAGGACACTTTGCTTTATTTTGCACGTAACTCACGAGTATGGGGCAATTTCAAGGTTGACCGTGTGCGCATTAGTGGTGATACTTACAAAGTGGAATTGGGCGAAATGTTTAATTCCCTCCACTATCGTCCTGAGTTGGTGGATTCGATGGAGCAAGCTGTGAAAGCGGTTATTGCACCTCAATATAAAGGCTATAAAGTGAAACTTTGTGTGCAAAAGAAGAACAATATTCGTGACCTTGTGCCTAACTATTATCGTGCAGAATCGGATATTGACCGCACTCGATATAATACTAAATATACAGAAACAGAGGCTTTTGTGCGCAATGAAGATAGGGCGTATGATATAAAACATGGGCTTCAGGACCGCAATATCGCACTTTGGCAGAGTCATGGTTGGTACTATGAGCAGCGCACAGACCGCTGGCAATGGCAACGCGCAAGGGTATTTACTACGGTAGAGGATAAGTTCACACTCTCGTTCGTAATTCCTTACCTTGCGCCAATGCTTGAGCGTGCTGGGGCTAATGTGTTTATGCCTCGTGAGCGAGATTATCAGCGTAATGAGGTAGTAGTTGATAATGATGATGCATGGCTCGCAATTCCCGATTTCCATTTGAAATCTCCGGGATTTGCTCATACGCAGGAGGTGTATCGTGAGCATGAAAATCCGTTCAAAGCAGGTACTTATGGCGTGTTAGAGACTAATAAGGATGAAACATCTACGGTGGTTTGGAGTGCTGAAATACCTGAAGATGGGTGGTATTGGGTTTCTATTGCGTATGTAACTGAGAGGAAATCAGTTCCTGATGCAAAATATACGGTGCGACACTCGGCTGGCGAGACCACTTTTCGTGTGAATCAGCAAATGGGTGGTGGCACTTGGATTTATCTTGGGCAGTTCTATTTCCGTAAAGGCGCTGATGCAGAGCATGCTTCGGTGGTGTTGAGCAACGAAAGTAAGCGTAAAGGCGTAGTGGTGGCAGATGCCGTGCGCTTTGGTGGAGGTATGGGCAATGTGGCTCGTCGTCCTGCTACTGATGAGGAGATTGCTCGACTTGAGGATGAAAAAGACCGTAAACGCAAAATATCTATTTACGAAAAAGAGGAGTATGAGACAAGTGGTCGTGCACGTTTTTGGGAGGCATCGCGCTACTGGTTGCAATGGGCTGGTGCTCCTGATTCGGTAATCTCTTTTACAAAGGGGTTGAATGACTATACAGATGATTATACTTGTCGTGCGCAGTGGGTTAATTGGCTCAATCAGGGTTCGGTTAATGCACCTGATTCTGTGGGTTTGGCTATTCCAATTGATTTGTCGTTTGCGTTCCACTCTGATGCAGGATGTAGATTAGATACTACGATAGGTACACTTTGTATTTATACAACTCCTTTTGATGTAAATGCAAATGAGTATAAATATGATTTTCCATCGGGACAAAGTCGTTTTGTATCTCGTGATTTCACGGATTTCGTGATGTCGCAAATCGTTGGTGATATTCGAGCAACAGCTAATCCTCGTTGGACACAGCGTTGGATGTGGGACCGTTCGTATAGCGAGAGTCGTCGTCCCGAAGTACCTGCTATGTTGCTCGAATTGCTTTCGCATCAGAACTTTGAGGATATGCGTTATGGACTTGACCCTCGATTTAAGTTTATTGTTTCGCGTGCGATTTATAAGGCAATGACTAAATTTATTGCTACTCAGAATAATCAGGATTATGTTATTGCCCCGCTTCCAATCAATAGTTTTGCTCTTCTTCTTATTGGTGATAATAAAGTGCGTCTTACGTGGCGACCAACAGTTGATTCGCTTGAACCGACTGCTGTAGCCGATAAATATGTTGTTTATACTCGTCGCGATGGCGAAGGGTGGGATAATGGTGTTTTAGTGGATGATACAGTGGCAGTTTTGCCGATTGGAGTGGATGAGATGATGAGTTATAAGGTTGTGGCTGTGAATGATGGTGGTGCAAGTATGGATAGTGAAATATTGTCGGCATATTCTGCTCGTAATGCTAAGGGTGAGGTGCTTATTATCAATGGTTTCGACCGTGTGGCAGGTCCTGAAGGCTTTCAGTCGGCTCCGTATGCAGGTTTTCCTGAGTGGCTCGATAGAGGTGTAGGCGATGGAGTAGAGTTGCAATATATTGGCCGTCAGCATGATTTTGATTCTCGTCATCCTTGGATTTCAGATGATGATTCGGGTTGGGGACAAAGTAATAGCGACTGTGAAGAGATGTTGGTTGCTGGTAATACTCATGATTTTCCATTTGTGTATGGTAGTGCAATCGTTAAAGCGGGTTATAGTTTTGTATCTTGTTCGCGTGATGCAGTAGAAAATGGAGATGTGAATATAGTTGATTATAAGCTTGTTGATTTAATTCTTGGTGAGCAAAAAGAAACTTTGTGGTGTAATGACTCAAATAGTTGCAAATACAGAACTTTTTCTGTAAATTTGCAACGAGAACTGCGTCGTTATGTTTCGGCAGGAGGTGCATTGTTTGTGTCGGGAGCATATGTAGCGTCGGACAATTGGTTGTCGGTGAATTCAACTAAGGCAGATAGACAGTTTGTTAAGGATGTGCTTAAGGTTGAATGGCGAGCAGATAGGGCGACCCAAAATGGAGAATTGGAGGTGGTTTATGCTCCAAATAACACATCGTTTGAGGGAGAATATGAGTTTGTTCAGCATTTAAATGAAGATATTTATGCAGTGGAAAGTCCGGATGCGATAGTGCCTGTAGGCAAAAATGCTTATACCGTAATGCGTTATTCGCAAAATAATAATAGTGCGGTGGTGGCATATTCGGGTAAGGATTATAGGGTAGTTGTAAGTGGTTTTCCGTTTGAAACTTTGGCGACAGAGGAGATGCAAGAGAGGTTTATGAAGCAGGTGATTGACTTCTTGAATCGAGGTGAGTAGTGCGTGAGAGTGTGTATTTTTGAGGGTAGGGTGAGGGTTGCTTGCAGTATGCTGTATCCTATATTTAAAAATGGGAAAAATTCGGAATGAATACCACGTGAGAGTGTGTATTTTTGAGATGTGAAAATTTAATAAATAAATATAATTTTTGATGCGATGAAAAAGATTAATTGTTTTATTCCAGCTCAGTCTGTTGAGCAATTTAAATCTACAGTTGAAGGGCTTAAGGCTTCGGAGTTGGTGGCTGATATTTATCTTTTGGCAAATGAGCCTATGGAATATGAAGGTTGCAAATGTTTGTTGATTGACTCGTTGAATAGTTCAGCTACTATGGCTAAAATTGCAGAACATAGCGATGCTGAATTCTCTTTGATTTATACTAAATACACAACTCTTGAATTTGGTCAATATGGCATTGAGCGTTTCTATAACCTTGCTGCAGGTTCGGGTGTAGGTATGATTTATAGTGATTACTACCAAATTGTTGATGGCGAACGCAAAAATGCTCCTACTATCGACTATCAGGTGGGTAGCCTTCGTGATGATTTCAACTTTGGTTCTGTATTGTTCTATAGTGCAGAGGCATTGAAACGTGCGGTTAAGGAAACTACTGCCGAATATCAATTTGCAGGTATCTACAACCTCCGCCTTAAAGTGAGCCAATACTATACTATCGTTCGCATCAACGAATATCTCTATTCTGAAATCGAACTCGATACACGTAAGAGTGGAGAAAAACAATTTGATTATGTTGACCCTAAAAACCGTCAAGTGCAAATCGAAATGGAATTGGCTTGTACTGACCACTTGAAAGCTATTGGTGGTTATCTTGTGCCTAAATTCGAGTCGGTTAATTTTGACGAAGGTGAATTTGTTAATGAGGCTTCTGTGATTATTCCTGTGCGCAATCGTGCTCGCACTATCGAAGATGCAATTCGCTCAGTGTTAGCTCAAAAAACAACATTCCCATTCAACCTTATCATCATTGACAACTATTCTACAGATGGTACATCGGAGATTATTCGCAAATATGCAGACCAAGATAATCGCATAGTTCACCTTGTGCCTGAGCGTACCGACCTCGGTATCGGTGGTTGTTGGAATGCTGGTGTTGACCATGAGACTTGCGGTAAATTTGCTGTTCAGCTTGACTCTGATGACGTTTATCAAGATGAAAATACATTGCAAACTATCGTAAACGCATTCTACGAACAAAACTGTGCAATGGTAGTTGGTTCATATACAATGACCAATGGCGATATGCGACCAATTCCACCAGGATTGATTGACCACAAAGAGTGGACACCTGATAATGGTCGCAACAATGCTCTCCGCATTAATGGTCTTGGTGCTCCTCGTGCATTCTACACTCCTATGCTTCGTCGCGTGAAAGTGCCTAACACAAGTTATGGTGAGGATTATGCACTTGGTCTTCGTTTCAGTCGCCAATATCAAATTGGTAGAATTTACACTTCATTGTACCTTTGTCGTCGTTGGGATGGCAATTCAGATGCGGCACTCAGCATCGAAAAAATCAATGCCAACAACCTTTATAAAGACAAAATTCGTACAATGGAGCTCCTCGCTCGTATAGCAATGAATAAAAAATAAATAATTTTAAATTGAAGACAGAATAACATAAGAACAGAATTGTTTATATACGTAAGATTGTTCATAGCGTTAAAATTTATGGATAATTAATGGAAATTTGCGTTGAAAAAGAGATATTTTATGTTATTGTGTTATTATGTCTTCCTAAATAATCTAATACAAAATGCAAAAGAAATTAATTGAATGCGTACCTAATTTCTCTGAAGGTCGCGATTTGACAGTAATCAAACAAATTACTGATGTTATTGAAAAAGTAGAAGGTATCAAACTTCTTGATGTTGATCCAGGTGAAGCAACTAACCGTACAGTTGTTACATTCGTAGGCGAACCAGAACAAGTTATGGAAGCTGCTTTCCAAGCAGTTCGCAAAGCTGCTGAACTCATCGACATGCGTAATCACCACGGTGCTCACCCACGTATGGGCGCAACTGACGTATGTCCACTCGTTCCAGTTGCTGGTGTAACTCTCGAAGAGTGTGCCGAATATGCTCGCCAACTTGGTAAACGTATCGGTGACGAACTTGGCGTACCTGTATATGCTTACGAAGCAGCTGCTTTCACTCCTGCACGTCGTAACCTCGCTGTTTGTCGTAAAGGTGAATACGAAGCTCTTAGCCAACGCTTTGGTGTAGCTGAAGAAAATCCTGATTTCGGTCCAACAGTATGGGACGAAAATACAGCTCGCACAGGTGCTACTGCTGTAGGTGCTCGTGATTTCCTCATCGCAGTTAACTACAACCTCAACTCTACATCTACTCGTCGTGCTAATGCTATCGCATTCGACGTACGCGAAAAAGGTCGTCCTATGCGCGAAGGTGGCTCACCTGTAGGTAAAGTGATGAAAGACGAAAATGGTAAAGATATCATGATTCCTGGTACACTCAAAGGTACTAAAGCAATTGGTTGGTTCATCGACGAATACGGCATTGCTCAAGTGTCAATGAACATCACTGATATCAAAACTACTCCTCTCCACGTTGCTTTCGACGAAGTATCTCGTTGTGCAGCTAACCGTGGTTTGCGCGTAACAGGTGCCGAAATCGTAGGTCTTGTTCCAAAATCTACACTCATCGAAGCAGGTAAATATTTCTTGCGCAAACAACAACGCTCTGTTGGTCTCCATGACGAAGAAATCATCAAAATCGCAGTTAAATCAATGGGCTTGGACGACCTCAAACCTTTCAACCCAGAAGAAAAAGTTATTGAATATCTCATTGAAGACAAAACTAAGAAAAAACTTGTCGATATGACATGTACTGGTTTTGCTCAAGAGACAGCAAGCGAAAGCCCAGCTCCTGGTGGTGGTTCTATCTCTGCTTATATGGGTTCACTTGCTGCTGCATTGGCTACTATGGTGGCTAACCTCTCTTCTCACAAAGCAGGTTGGGATGCACGTTGGGAGTTCTTCTCAGAATGGGCTGACAAAGGTCAAGCTATGATGAGCCGTCTTCTTTGGTTGGTTGACGAAGACACAGAAGCCTTCAACAAAATCATGGCTGTATTCGCTATGCCTAAATCAACTGATGAAGAAAAAGCTGCTCGTGCTGCTGCTATGCAAGAAGCTACTCTTTATGCAACACAAGTGCCATTGGAAACTATCAAAGCAACAATGGAAACATTCCCACTTATCCGTGCAATGGCAGAAGAAGGCAACCCTAATTCAGTATCAGATGCTGGTGTAGGTGCATTGGCTGCTCGCGCTGCTGTATTGGGTGCATGCCTCAATGTGAAAATCAACGCTGGTGGTTTGAAAGACCGCGAAGTTGCTGACAAACTCGTAGGCGAAGCTAACGCACTTGCTGCTGAAGCTTGCAAACTCGAAGCAGAAATCCTCGAAATCGTAAACTCTAAAATTAAATAATATTTTAGGTTTATAAAATAAAAAAGACTCCCAAATCGAAATTGATTTGGGAGTCTTTGTTTGTATTAGTTTGTGTTTTATAAAAATGGCGTTTTACTTGCTTGCAGTATGCTTGAGTGTTGTTTGATTATAGAGATGAATATTGCAATTTTGCAATTTCGTAATATTTGTTATTTATTTTGTATTAGCAAACGCCAGAGAAGCCCATGAATGCCATAGCGAGGAGGCCAGCCACGATGAGGGCGGTTGGCATACCTTCGATGCCTTTAGGGAGTTTGGTGAGTGCGAGTTGCTCACGGATACCAGCAAAGAGTACGAGAGCAAGACCAAAACCTGCTGATGTAGAGAGTGCAAATACTACGCTTTCGAGTAAGTTCATATCTTTTTGGATTACCATAATGGCAACACCAAGGATTGTACAGTTGGTGGTGATAAGTGGCAAGAATACGCCAAGTGCTTGATAGAGGGCTGGAGAGATTTTTTTGAGAATAATCTCTACCATTTGCACTAAAGCTGCAATTACAAGGATATATGAAATAGTTTGTAGGTATTGAACATTTAGCGGTTGAAGTACATAGTTATCGAGCAAATAAGTACAAATAGTGGCAATAGTCATAACGAACATTACTGCTGCTGACATACCTATTGATGTGTCAATCTTTTTTGATACGCCAAGGAATGGACAGATACCAAGGAATTGTGCCAATACGATATTATTGACAAATATTGCTGAGATTATTAGTAGGAAGTATGACATAATAATTTGAAATTTGAAATTTGAAATTTGAAACTTTCAAATTTTATTTGCTTGTTCTGAGTTTATTTATGATTGCGATTAGGTAGCCGAGTGTGATAAATGCACCTGGGGCGAGGACAAAGATGAGTATACTATATTCTTCTGGGAATATGCGGAGTGAGAATAGTGCTCCTGAGCCGAGAAGTTCGCGTACGATGCCGAGTAGTGTCAAACCGAATGTGAATCCAAGTCCGATGCCTAAACCATCGCAGAATGAAGCAAAAGGGTTGTTTTTAGCTGCAAATGCTTCGGCACGACCAAGCACGATACAGTTTACTACGATAAGCGGAATAAACAGACCGAGAGAGTCGTAAAGCGTAGGAAGATATGCCTCCATTGCCATTTGTATGATTGTTACGAATGTGGCAATTACGACGATAAATGCAGGAATGCGGATTTTATCAGGGATAAGATTTTTGAGCAATGAGATGACTACGTTTGAGCAGATTAGCACAAATGTAGTGGCAAGTCCCATACTCATACCATTGAGAGCCGAGGTGGTGGTGCCAAGCGTAGGACACATACCGAGCATCAATACAAATGTCGGGTTTTCTTTGATGAGTCCGTTGGTTATGGTTTTGAAATAATTCATATTTTAGATTATTAGTAGCGAGTAGCGAGTAACGAGACTTGCCATTCGGATTTTAGAGTTGAGAGTTAAGAGAATCTGTCTGTGGTGTTGTTTCGCTCCAAGTATTAACGGTAGTAGAGTCGGTTGTAGCGATAGAGTCTGGTGTTAATTCCAATTCTGGTTGTTGAGAGGTTGCTTCGCTCCAAGCATCTACTGTAGGTGTTTCGCCACGAGCAATTTGGTATGTTTCGTAAGCTTTGTTGATTGAATTGAGGAATGCTCGTGATGAGATTGTAGCGGCGGTGATAGCATCGTAATTACCACCATCTTTGCTTACTCGGAGAGGCATATTGGCTGAATTGGCACCACGAATATCTGATTTCACTAAGAACCAATCGACCAATTTAGAGCCAAGACCTGGAGTTTCGGTATGTTGGAGGAGTGAGTAATTGACAATAGTGCCATTTGCATCAAAACCAACCATAGTGGTGATGTCGCCACCAAAACCGAGTTCGGCAGTTTCGATTGCAATACCAACGAGATTGTTTTCGGCATCGTATGCACGGAATATTTTTTGTTCGTTTACGATAACTGCAGTATCGACTGATGCAAATTCAGGCAAAACGGCTTTGATAGCAGCTTCTTGTTTAGCTTTTTTAGATGCTGCGATAGGTTCGGCTGTTACGTTGTTCATTGCGCCAAGGCATGCGGCGGCAACGACGGTGATGATGGTGAGAACAATCACCATATTAGCGAAAGAAGATTCTAATTTTTTCATTTTTTACCTCCTTTCTCTTTTGCGCCAAAGCGTGTAGGTTTAACATAATTGTTGATGAGTGGAGTGGCGGCATTCATAATAAGAATTGCAAATGACATACCCTCTGGATATGCACCCCAAAGACGAATGACACAAGTGATAAGACCAATGCCAAATCCGTATATGAGTTGACCTTTGTGGGTCATAGGTGATGTAACATAGTCGGTAGCCATGAAGATAGCACCGAGCAAAAGACCACCACTTAAGAGATGAACGAGTGGATTTGCGTATGATGTTGGGTCAACGAAATAGAATATACCTGTGAATGCTAATACAGTAACGAGAATAGATACAGGGATGTGCCAAGTGATAGTTTTAGTAGCAAGGAGATATACGAGACCGATGAGGAGAGCAATGGCACTAACCTCGCCGAGAGAGCCTCCCATTTCGCCGAAGAGCATTTGTGTGAAAGAAGGTATTTCGCCAAAACCACCTTTGAGCATGGATAGTGTAGTTGCACCAGTTTCTGCATCGAAATAGTTGAATGCGAGATTCATTGGTATTGGGCGTGGCCATGTAGTCATTTGTGCAGGGAACGAGATAAGCAAAAATACACGACCTACAAGAGCAGGGTTGAACGGATTGTTGCCTAATCCACCAAATGTCATTTTGCCGATGCCGATAGCAACTAATGCACCAATCACGACTATCCACCATGGAAGGTTAGATGGAAGATTGAATGCCAACAACATACCAGTAACTAATGCCGACATGTTGCCAAGTGTGCACTCGCCTTTTAGTATGAATTTTTGAATTAAAAATTCAAATAAAAGGCACGATACTATTGAGATTAAACTCACACAAAGAGCTCCAAATCCGAAGTAGTAAAGCGATACGAGATATGCAGGTAACATAGCAATTACCACATTGAGCATATTTCGACGTACGCTGTCGCCATTATGGATATGCGGAGCAGGAGATAATGTTAACATATTATTTTATAGTTGAAATTTGAACCAACGGTCTTTGAACCGAAGGTGATAAAAATTTGAAATTTGAACCGAAGGTCTTTGAGCCTCTGGCGATAAAAATTTGGAAGTTTATTGATTTGAAATGTATGGTATTAACTTTCAACTTTCACATTTCAGTTTTCACATTGATTATTATTTTTTAGCGTTGCGATTACGAATTATTCCGCCTACTGTAGCTTTTCCAAGGCGCACATAGTCGAGCAATGGACGATGAGAAGGGCATGAGAACAAGCAACAACCACATTCGATACAGTCCATGATTTGTTCTTGTTCGAGGCGGTCCCACATTGAGTGTTCTGTAAGACTATACAATAAGTAAGGCTCAAGAGCCATAGGGCAAGCATCTACGCATTTACCGCAACGAATACAATTTTCAATTGGTGCACGTTTTGACAAGCGGTCAGGCATAATAAGCAGACCTGATGTGCGTTTTGAAGTGGTCGATTCGAGATTGCTTACTGCGCGTCCCATCATAGGACCACCAGCAATGACTTTGCCTGTGTTTTCAGGAAGACCTCCTGCTGCTGCGATAATATCGTTGAGTGGTGTACCGAAACGGACACGAAGATTGCGAGCATTTTCTACATCAGGACCAGTGACAGTGAGAACACGGTCGATGAGAGGTTTGTTTTTTTGAACAGCTTCATATACAGCGTAACATGTAGCTACGTTTTGTACAACTGCGCCGACAGCGATAGGTAGTGCTCCACTTGGAACCTGACGACCGATAGTTGCATCAATCAATTGTTTTTCACCACCTTGAGGATAGTGCATTTTGAGTGGACATATTTCGATACCAAAATGGCGAGTAGCAATGTTACGGAAATGTTCGATAGCATCTTTTTTGTTACATTCGATACCTACGATAGCTCGATTTACGTTGATAGCCTTCATGATAATTGAAATACCAATGAAGATTTCTTCGGCATGTTCGAGCATAAGTCGATGGTCGCAAGTGAGATAAGGCTCACATTCAACACCGTTGATAATCAACACTTCGGCTTTTGCTGTTGGAGGAGGAGTGAGTTTTACGTGAGTAGGGAAACATGCTCCACCCAAACCGACAATACCAGCATCACCAATACGTTTGATTATCTCTGCAGGTTCGAGGTTGCAGATACGAATGACCTCATCTTTACGATTGATTTCTGGCATCCATTCATCGCCTTCTACTTTGATGAATATAGATGGACAAGTAATGCCCCAAGCATCAATAGCATTATCAATTTTTTCGATAGTACCGCTGTAAGGAGAGTGAACGTTTGCACTCATAAAGCCTGAAGCTTTAGCTATGAGTTGTCCTACACGCACATAATCACCTTTAGCAACAATTGGAGTGGCGGTAGCTCCGATATGCTGACTGAGCGGAATGATTGCTTGCTTTGGCAGTGCAAGAGTGTCAATCGCTTTGCCAGCTGAAAGTTTTTGGTCTTTTGGGTGTACACCACCTATTTTGAATGTTTTCATTTTTTGTAAATTTTAAAAATCAAGCGATTGCATATTATTGTTAGTCGCCTTTTTGATTTGTTTTGGCTCTTTCTTTTCACGTGGTTTAATACGTAGCGATTCATCAATTAGTTCTGAAACTGGAGTGTTGTTGAATTCTTCGAGTTTTTTGTTTTCCTCTTTGATTTCTTTAGCTTCTTTGATTTCTTCGAATTCTTCTTTTATTTCTTCTACGACTTCAGTAACTTCTTCCTTGATATCTTCAATCTCCTCTTTAATCTCTTCAATTATCTCAACAACTTCTTCTTTTACATCTTCTACAATTTCAACAACTTCCTCTTTAATTTCTTCGATGATCTCTTTTACTGGAGTTGGTATAATTGTAGATTCTACTTTAGGTTCTTCAATTTTAGGTTCTTCAACCTTAGCCTCTATTGGGTTCTCTGTTACGACTTTTAATGTTTCTGGTTTAACAGCTACTGGTTTTGCTGCAACTGGAGCTGGAGTAGGGAAGTTTACATCGTGAATAGCACCTGTAGGACATTCATTTACACATTTGCGGCATGAACGGCAAAGTTCAAAGTCAATATATGCAAGGTTATTTTCGACTTTAATAGCACCAAAAGGACAAACTTTTTGGCATTTGCCACAACCGATACAAGCGGTAGAACATGCTTTACGAGCAATAGCTCCTTTATCTTTATTAACGCAAGATACAAATACACGACGACTTTTAACTCCCTTGTTACGAAGTTCGATTACTTTTTTAGGACAAGTTTTTACGCAAGCACCACATGCGGTACATTTTTCTTCATCAACTTCAGGAATACCAGTTTCTGGATTTATTTTTATAGCATCGAATTGACATGCTGCAACGCAATCACCAAAACCATAGCATCCGTAACTACAATTAGTTTCTCCAGCATATAATTGTGCAGCAATTTTACAATTGTGAGCGCCGTCAAATTTGTTAGTACGAGGGCGGTTAGCACAAGTGCCGTTGCAACGTACGACTGCAATTTTAGGTGTTGCTTGACACACAGCATGGCCCAACACTTCTGATACTTTGCACATTACAGGCAAGCCACCAACAGGACAAAGCATATTTTCTAATGAATCAGCTTTGACACAAGCTTCAGCAAAACCACGACAACCAGGGTAACCACAACCTCCACAGTTTGCTCCTGGTAGAAGTTCAGTGACTACATCGATTCGTGTGTCTTCTTCGACTTTGAATTTTTGGGCTACAAAATAGAGGATTATAGCTGCTGCTAATCCGATAATTCCCAAAACAATGATTGATGAGACGATTAAATTCATATTTTATCTTATATCTTTTTTTATTGCGTAAAATTGAAATTTAGCTTGTATTTTGTTTCGCATTAAGCGTAGAATAGCAAAGTAAGGTATTAAAGTCGCAAGTGCGCAAGTACCTATAACAACTTCGTTAGTAGTGAATATATTGACAATAAACAATGAAGTAATAATCACGACAAAAGGCAATATGTAAGCAAGTATTATAGCTTGAAAACCAAGCGATTTTTGACCTATTATAGTTACTTGGTCACCTACTTTTAGTGTATTGTCTGCAATATGAGCATCAATGATTTTTTCGGTTTTTTCAGATGCTCCACATACCGATTTGACATGACAAGACGCACACGCCGATGTTTGTTCTATTCTAACGTGTGCAATATTATTGTTTATTTCAATAATAAATCCTTGATGTTCAATTGTATTTGTCATATTGATAGCCTTTCGACTTTCAACTCGCAAAGTTACAAATAATCTTTTAATATTCAAAAGATTTTAGTAGTTGTTTTCTTATATTTTCGTTTTTTTGAGTTTGTTGAACTATATATTTCCCTCCATTGCTATCTGTGAATGTTGCTTGTAGGTTCGGTTCACTAACTTGGAGGGTTGCTGAAACTATTTCAGTGCTATTTTCTTTTGTTGATATTTTGCATTGACCAGCAACGAGTGTGTAGGCTATAATGTCATCGTTTATATAATAATTCCCGATAGGCAATGAACTGATTGATTTTGGGGTACGAGCAATAAATGTTACTATAGTATCATTGCCTATAAGTGAGATTTTTATGTGATTTAGAGTCGGCTCTTCTGTCAATTCTATTGGCTCAGTTATTACATTCACATACTCTATTGTTGTTATTTGATTTTCTTGACTTGTGTCATATATATCAATTGAGCCATCAAAAGTAGCATCTACTTTTTCTGTTTGAGTTCCAGTAAATGAGCATGATATTGAATAATTACCATTGTTTTCTATCGTAATTTCGCCTTCTGTGAGGAATAGAGCAGATAATCCATTGTCGGTGTATTGTCCGAGGTAAGAACCTGTGGCATAATAAGCATTTCCTTCTTGGCGTAATGCACCAGGCATTATCGTATAGTCATTAATTGTGTCTGATGTGTGATATTCGCCTATTGGTAGTTGTTCACTATTGCTTGGTACATAAAGGTTTATATTGAGAAATAATCCATTGCCCGACATCGCTCCTGTTGAATCAATAGTCAAATTGTTATCGTACAAGCGTAATATTAAATTGCGTTGGACTATATCTGGTTTTATTCCTTCATCAAATACTATTCCATTTGTAAACGTAATATTATATTTGGGAGCAACTACTGTTACTTGGCAATAAGCTTCATGATGTTTTGTTTTGCAAGTAATTAAACATTCGCCTGCATATACGGCAGTTATGTTCCCTTTATTATCCACCTGAGCTACATTAGGATTACTCGTTTTCCATGCTACAGGATTATATATAATGGCAGAAATAGGCTCTATCAACATCTCTATTTGACGTGTTTCGCCTATATTTAGAGTTAATTCTGTAGGTTCAAGACGTACCGATTGAACCTTTGTTTCATCACTGCATCCTACAAAACAAAGACCAAGAATGGCTATATATAGTAGTTTATTTTTCATTTTTAAGTTGACTTTTTACGGTGTAGAGTGCTGAAATAAATCCCATCAATAGTACAATTGCAACGACGGCAAAAACATCTAATACTTGTAATTCTACTGGATAAATTTGAGTTCCAGTTGTTATTAGACCAAAATGTTGTTGTACCAAAACAATTGATATACCCAAGATTGTTCCAATTATCATGCCTAATGCCGAAATTAGAGTTCCCTCTATCATAAAGAGTTTTTGTATGTTATTGTGAGTTGCTCCAAGAGAGTTGAATAACGAAATGTCCTCTTTTTTTTCAATAATTATCATTGACAATGAGCCTATTATATTGAATGTAGCAATCATCACGATGAAGCAAAGAATCATGAAAGTAGTCCATTTTTCTATTTTTGTAATACGATAGAAATCGGCTTGTTGTTCGTATTGGTCAAGAATTATATATTTCTCAGATAGAATGTTGTTGAATCGTTTTTTTATAGATTTAACCTTTTCGTCAGCGCATTTTATCTCTATTGAAGTAACATAATCTTCAGTTAGTTGGTATGTTTCTCGCACTAAATCGATTGACATTACTACAAGATTATCGTCATATTTAGGTTGCATTACGCAGAATAT
Source organism: Candidatus Aphodosoma sp. (assembly GCA_045658305.1). Lineage (GTDB taxonomy): Bacteria > Bacteroidota > Bacteroidia > Bacteroidales > Paludibacteraceae > Aphodosoma. The sequence goes on from JAZOUT010000139.1 coordinate 43,155, forward strand.
GCCGTTGTTGTAGAATGTAGTTTGTGTGAAGTTCGCATCAGGACGTGCAAGGTTTACTTTTCTGTTTTTAGGTGCATATAGTGTCAGAGGTTGCACTAAATCTACCCCCGAATTTATATGTTCAGCCATACCTATGCCTATTGCAGCAAGGTTTTGGTTGTCGTATGAATTATTAAAATCCATCGTTCCGTCCCACATAATGGTTTCGGAGTTTATTATATTGCTGTAATTGTAATCAACGCCCTTGATTATAGCTGGAGTTTGTTGGTCTTTAAAAGCAATAAGCCCATCTTGTTCAATTACTTCACACCAAGCAGTGTGTATTTTCAGTGCTTTAGCCTTTTGCAGAAGAGAATCTTGAGATGAAAAAGCTTTACCTTCACGAGGTAGTATTTTTAGCGAAGGGTCGAATGCCGAAAAAGAATCTTGAACAAATCGTTCGAAACCATTCACAACTGACAATACAGCAATGAGTGCCATAGTGCCTATGGCAACACCCATCATACTTACCCATGTAATCAAGTTGATAGTATTGTGACGTTTCTTTGAAAAAAGATAGCGGACAGCTATGAATAGTTTATAATTCATAAAAATAATGCCGAATGGTTAATGGTGCATTATTAAAGTTCGCCTTCAATTTCATCAAGTGGAGTATGCAAAAATGGGTCAGCATTGAGAAGTTCATCAATCTTTGATAATTTTTCAATCGACTCATCATTATAGAAGTTCAATTCGGGTATAATACGCAATTGATGGCGAAGACGATTGCCAAGTTCAAAACGAAGAGCTTTCATGTCTGTATTCACTTGTTCAAGTACAGCAGTAGCTTTTTCAGTAGGGAATATGCTGAGGTATATACGTGCAATGCTAAGGTCTGGCGTAATACGTACCTCAGACACACTGATTAGTGTACCTTGCATTTGACGCGCATACTTAATAAATATCTCTCCAAACTCTTTTTGGAGCATACGAGCGATTTTTTCTTGTCTTGTAGATTCCATATATAATCAGTTTTTATAATAATTATTCATATTTGTTGATTGTTGACTTTTTGCGATAAGCGAGAGTTGAAGGAGTTTGTTCATTATGCCGAGTGAAACAAAAAATCACGAGCGTAGCGAGTAATGTTGACATTTAATTTGCAAAGGTACAAAAAAGTTTTGAGATAATAAAAAGCCACACTTCTTAATTTTAGAAGTGTGGCTTTTTGTATAATGTTTAGTTTATTACACAGTTTGTTCGATGTTCCAAACGAAGGCGCGAACACCAATTTCGCGATTACGGAGGTCGAGTTTGCGAACTGCTGAGAGTAATGATGCAACGTGCTCGTCAGGCACAACAGTGATTACTGCTGAGTTCATCTCAGGCCAGGTGTGAGTTCCACGACGTGGTTCGCCTGTGTTAGATCCACGACCTTGAACTTGTTCGAAGAACGTAAAGCCACGAATACCCAATTCGTCGAGCATGTATTCTACACGCTCTGTGTTGGCTTGGTTGAATACTATTAATACTGATTTCATATTTTTAGTGTGGAATGAGGAGTGAAGGGTGAGGAGTTGTTATGCTCCTCAAACTTTTACTCCATTATTTTTTTTTACTATTTCAAAAAAATCAACAACATAATTGTTAATTTTCTTCTGGTACATCGTTTTCGTCGATTTGCATGAAGATGAAGTTTTTGCGGTTTTCGGCTTCTTTGTTGCGATCGCCATGACGGCTTGTGATTGCATAAAGGATTGGCACAATAATCAATGTTACGACTGTTGACACCAAAAGACCACCGATAACTACAATACCAAGAGGTTGCCACATCTCAGAACCTTCTGATTGACTCAATGCCATTGGCACCATACCAAGAATTGTTGTAAATGCAGTCATCAACACAGGACGAAGACGAGATTGACCAGAGAGAGCAATTGCTTCGTTGAGCTCATAACCACGCTCACGCATCAAGTTGGTATAGTCCACAAGCACGATACCATTCTTCACTACGATACCAATCAACAAGATAACACCTAACGCACCAATCATATCGAGC
>JAZOUT010000140.1:0-9146 GCA_045658305.1 Candidatus Aphodosoma sp.
CAATGGCAATTCCACATTCTCATACACATTGAGTTCGTCAATAAGGTTAAACGATTGGAATACAAAGCCAATATTGCCCTTGCGATAATTCGTGCGCTCACTCTCACGCAATCCACCCACCTCATTGCCAAGCAACTGATAACTACCGCTGCTCGGATTATCCAACAACCCAAGCACGTTGAGCAACGTAGATTTACCACATCCCGAAGGACCCATAATAGCTACAAATTCACCCTTTTCAATACTGAATGAAACATTATTCAATGCTGTTGTTTCGATTTCCTCTGTACGAAACACTTTACTAAGATTTTTTACTTCGATCATAACTTTATAATTTAATTATTGATTTTTATTTAATATAAACACCGATAGGTTTGTCATTCTTCCGCCGAGATACACCATAGGTGTAGCAAGGCGTATGCAAAAAGAAAAAATATGTCTTTATGTCATTCTGTCAAAAAATCAACTCCCTACTCCCTACTCCTTATTCCCTATCTCAACGCCTCCACCGGATTAGTCCGCATCAACCTAACCGCCTGCCACGAAATCGCAATCACACCAACAAGCATAACCACCAACGCAGTCAGCAAATAATACCACACCGAATTATCAATCCTATACTCATACCCCTCCAACCATCGTTCTGCCACCAACCACGCACATGGCATTGCCACCACCGCCGCAATCACTATTGACCACATAAACGTCTTCACCATACGCACATAAACCACTCCATTCGCACAACCCATCACCTTGTGTATCGCCACATTACGCGTATGCTGTTTCACATAATAAGTACTCATCGCAATCATCGCCAACGACGACAACAATAACGTCAGCAACGTAAACAACGAAATCAACTTCGCATTATTAGTCTGTTTTGCATAAACATTCGAAACCAAATAGTTATAAGTATTCACCGCTATCTCTTTGTCGCTATTACGCTCACTATAAAACTCAGCAATCTGCCTTACCGCCTCATTCTCATCGCCTGACACCTGCACTACCAACTGCCTCAACAAATGAAAATCCTCTTGCCCATCCATACTCGTAATCCATGGCACAACAGCATAACTCGGCAAATCTCCTATCCCAGGCAATCTCTTCTGAAAATCTTTAATAACACCACAAACTGGCAACCCGTAATCATCATCTGGCGTAAGCATCGTACAATCATAATCCACTCCTAACGGCAACAACAACGACTCTGGCAACCACACCGACAATGGCGTAGGGTCAGCATTCTGTCTGATAACCTCAAAGCCAAGAATCTCAAACGCCTCTTGGTCGCCATAGTACATATCAAACTTAAACTCCTGTCCACCAAACACAAGCGACATAGCCGATATACCATTACTCATTGGCTCAAACTGTAACCAACCCACCTTCTCAACACACGCCAACTGCTTCAATTCCTCTACATAATAGTCTGCTGCTTTATTCGCCCCACTTATTCTCACCCTATTCTGACGCTCATAGCCCATCGGTTTCGACTGCATATAATGCAATTGCACAAACATCACTACCGCCACCGCAAGCGTAATTATTGCCACTACATTCTGCACTATAATCAACATCCTACCCATCACCATACGACTATCCTTCTCAAACGACCCTTTCACCACATCTATAGGCTTGTATTTCAACACCATCAGCGCAGGCACTACGCCCGACAACACCGACAACACCACTACCAACCCCATCATCGCTACCACCGCCACCCAACTAATATGCTTAAACGGAACAACCTCTTGCCCAATCAATTCGCTGAAATATGGTGCTACCAAATGAGCCAAAAGCAATGCCAATCCAAACGACACTATAGTCAACAAAAACGATTCAAGAATATATTTCAACACAATCTGCCACTGCTGAGCTCCCACCAACCTGCGAGTTGCCATCTCACGGGCACGAAACCCAATCTGAGCCACTGTGAGCGAAATATAGTTCAACACCGCAAACACAAGCAACAACAAACCTGCCGCAAAAAACAACGACACAAAATCCCTATTCACCAAATTCACAAACGGCAGAGGTGCAAAAACATCCGAATACTGAATATCTTCAAACGGAACCAAATAAAAATCCTCATAAACACCATACATATAAATCAAATCCTGCTCTTTGACTATCGCCTCCATCTTCTCGCCAAGTACTTCAACATCAGCATTAGGCACAAGTTTATAGAATGTAGCCACAGCCCCCGAGCCATTTTGAATAATTCTGTCAGTCAGTTGCTGGAGTTGGTCAATACGATAAATAATCTTAGGCGAACGAATTATGCTATTTTCCAACTCCTTAAATACACCCGCTACTGTAAGCATTGCCGTATTGCCCTCTACCGAAATCTCAATCGTCTTACCTACCGCACTTCCGTTTGGCGACAACACATTTGCAAACTTCTCACTCACAACCACCGACTGAGTCGAGGCAAGCACCGACTCTGCCGAACCCTCTAATAGCGGATAAGGCAACATCTCAAAAAAGTTCTCATCCACAATCAAAGCATCTGCCCGCTCGCTGACATTATCATATCGCACACTCATCTCAACGCCACCAAATATCTGATTATCAAACAACCTACAAATATCCTCTACTTCGGCAAATCGTCCCTCCAACTGCTCCTTCAGCGTACCGCACCCAATAAACATCCTCTCCGAACGACTAACATAAATATTACGCCCCTTAATTTCGCTATCGCGCGTGAGCTGTGTAGTCACAAAAGTCGCAATAAAAATCACAAACGCCAAAGCCACAGCCATCCCTACCACCTCAATAAACGTGTAGAGCTTATTCCTACTCAAAAAATTCAAAAACGATTTCATATCCTTATAATTACTAATTACTCTTTACTAATTACTCTTTTATCATGCCAAACCCATACCAAAACCTCAACTCATTAACTATCTACAATTTAACAATCTGCCTATTAAGCAACTTGTAAAATTTCTTTACATCTCAATCCTTTACATTGTAAAACTTATTTACATACTCCTAAAACTTCAACCTCTCATTATCCCCAAATTTCTCATACCCCGAAACTATCACCTTCTCGCCGACCGACAAGCCCTCTAACACTTCATAATACTGCGGATTCTGACGCGAAATGCGTATCTCACGGCGTGTTGCGCCTTCGCCATCTGCATCCAACACATAAATCCATCGTCCGCCTGTAGTCTGAAAGAATGCCCCTCGTGACACCAACACAGCCTGCTCTGGCTGACCAAGTTGCAAATTCAAATAGTAAGTCTGCCCACTACGCACATTGGCAGGCTGCTCGCCTACAAATTTCAAATCTGCCTTAAACTTACCATTCCTAACCTCTGGATACACTTTGCGAATCACCGCACTATAAGCCTCATCTTGTCGCTCAAACGTAGCCTCCAACCCTGCTACTACACGGTCGATATAATGCTCATCTATCTGCGCCTCAATCTTATAACTACCTAGCGAATTTATCTGTCCTATCTTCACCCCTTGCGACACCGACTGCCCAAGCACCACATCCAACAATCCCAATTCGCCATCTATCGGGGCTTTTATTGTCAGATTCTCTTTCCTGCGACGTATCATCTGCATATTCAATCGCATATTGCGCAAACTCTCTTGCATCTGCTCTATTTCCACACTCCGATAGAGGCTATCTTGTTGCGCCCGCTCATTCACCAACTGCAACCTATTAGAAACGAGCGAATAATCTTCTTCTGCCCGCAAATACTCCTCTCGCGAAATCAACTTCTCTTCATACAACTTCTGCTTCGCCTCATACTCTCGCTTCATGCGCCCTACTTCTGTATGCAACTGTAATTGCTCTTGGCGCAAACTCAATTTCTGTTGCTCCATCGAGATAAGCGTATTACGCAAAATATTCTCTTTCTCAGCCAATTCTGCCTCGGAATTCAATATCTGCAAATCAAGATTATCATTACTAAGCACCAACAATTGTTCACCTGCTCGCACATGCGCACCCTCTTCCACAATAATTTCCTGCACAACGCCACCCTCCAATGGCGATATTTGTATTGTCGTCATCGGCTGCACTTGCCCATTAAGGCGAATATAATCATTAAATTCGCCCTCTACGACGGTCGCAATAGTCAGCGTATCACGATTCACTCTAAGCGAAGAACTATTCCCCCTAACGAGCAGATAACCAATAAGTCCTATAACAACCACTCCAAACCAATAAGGCAACGCCTTCACCGTAAACACTCGGGCAATGCCCTTTTTCTTTTCAATTACTTTATCCATAATTACAACTGATTTATATAACTAACTCCATTATAATAATTTACTACACTATTTTTGATATAATACTGCAACTGCGCATTCAGATATTCGGCTTGTGCATTCAGATAATTATCGCCCGAACTCTTCAATTCAAGAGGCGAAATCAATCCCTGTTCAAATTTCCTCATATTGATTGTATATGCCTCTTTTTGCACTCTTTCTCTGCGCTCGGCTTGCTTCAATGCCGCCAACGCCCCATCTCTATCTTGCTTTGCACGCTCTATTTCGGTCGTCACCTCGTGCAATGTCTGACGATACTCTGCCTCTGCCCTACGATAAGCATTTTTCTTACGAGCTATATTCGAATAACGCGACAATCCATCATATATCGGTATCGACAACGACAACTGCACATACTCGCCACTATTATTCACAAACTGACTACCAAATGGCATTGCTACATAATCCTTCATTCCAGGATAGGTATAATATCCAGTTGACCACCCCCCACTAAGCGATAAGGACGGAGCAAATCGCCAACGCGCACTATTCAAATCCAACCGAGCGTTCCTCATCTTATACTCCGCCAATATTATCGCTGGATGTTGAGTTGTCTCAATAATACTATCTTGTAGAAATGTCTGAAAATTCTGAGTCACCTGAATTGTCAAACATGTCTGTTCTTCCCACATCATCAAATCTTTTAGCATCATCATTGCCTCATTATATCTATTAGTCAACGTAATCAATTGATACTCTCTATCTGCCAAATCTGCCTCTAACTGAACAACATCGGCATAACTTTTCTGTCCTAACTCTTCTTGCCGTTGCGCCAATAACAAATTTTCTTTAGCTGTTTCTACCTGTCCCTGTATAACTTCCATCATTTCAGAGGAATAAATCACATTACAATAAGCTTCCATTACTGCTAAACAAATCTCATCTTTTAGTTGTTGCTCTTGTGTCACCCCCATTTTTACAGCAGTTTTGGCAATACGAATATTATTCACTGCCGAAAATCCATTAAACAACGTAATACTCCCAGACACCGAATAGTCATTGTTAAACGATGAAGTAGAAATATAAGTGTTTGTTTCAGGGTCAACACTACGCCCAAAATTCATAGATACATACGTGCCACCCGACACCGACGGCGTAAATGCCTTCAATATCGCATCACGGCGGGCAATTCTCGCATCTGCATTTTCGGTATCCTGCAGCTCCATCTTTGTCGAATGCTTCAACGCATACTCCATACAATCACGTAACGTCATATCTTGCTGTGCGTTACAAGATATACAACACAAAATAAATAGATATAACAACAATAGATTTCTCATTACTTAAATATTTTTTAGTTTTCAATTTCACCTTTTCCATTACCGTACCAAACCGTTAATTATCTAAAAATCAAGCTCACTTAAAACAAGGCATAAAAAAAGACTGTAAAATTTCTTTACAGTCTATATCAAAAATCTTTACAAATAGCGGTTTTCTTGCTTGAAGGTTGCTTGAAGGTATGGTTCACTATCTTGAAAGATAGGGTTAAAAAAGTATGTTTAAGGTTAGAAATTTTCTATAAAAAAAAGAGTGCTACAAATTTTTAGCACTCCTTTTCTTATTATTTATCAACATAGAAATTATTTTGCATAACCGCCAAGAGGTCCTTGAACTGGGTTGTACATTTCTTCGATCATTGCTGCATAGTTTTGGAGTATGACTGCACGACGGAGTTTGAGTGTAGATGTCAACTCGCCTGATTCGATTGTAAATCCACGTTTAATCATACGGAATTTCTTGATTTTTTCGTATGGAGCCATATCTTTTTGGAGATTGGCAATGCGTTCTTCCATCATTTTGCAGATTTGTGGATGCTCCATCAATTCATCGACAAGTTCGTATGTGATGTTGTTTTGAGCTGCATAACCTTTGATTGCCTCAATGTTAGGGGCTATGATTGCGGTAACGAAGTTGCGATTGTTGCCAATTACGGCTACTTGCTCGATGAATACGTCGCCTCCGAGGATTGTTTCGATTTGTTGAGGGGCAATGTATTTACCATTAGAGGTTTTGAATAGGTCTTTAAGACGGTCGGTCATGTAGAGGTGTTTGCCATCGACAAGTTTGCCGGCATCGCCTGTGCGGAACCAGCCATCGATGAATGAGTTGGCGTTAATTTCTGGTTTTTTATAATATCCGGAACAAACTGTTTTGCCTTTAACGAGGATTTCACCATCTTCGCCGATTTTCACTTGAACATCAGGCATAAGTGTACCCATTGAACCGATTACGTAGTTGTGGTATGGATAGCAGCAGACAGTTGCAGTGGTTTCGGTGAGTCCGTAGCCATACATAATTGGGAGTCCGAGGCTGACGAAGAATTTAGCGAGTTTGTCGTCGAGAGCAGCACCAGCCACAGGGAATAGGCGACCACGGTCGAGACCTACGACTTTTTTGAGAGTAGAGAAGATGAGTCGGTCGGCAATTTTATAACGAATAGAGAGGCCAAGAGGAGCGCGTTTTTGGTCTTTACGATAGCCTATATTGTACTCTTCGCCCACGGCTAAAGCCCAAGCAACCATGGCTTTTTTGAAAGGCGAGAAAGTATCGATTTTGAGTTGCACACCAGCAGCGATTTTTTCCCAGAAACGAGGCACGGCACAAAGCATAGTTGGGCGAACCTCTTTGAGAGTGTTTTGAATGTCGCTAGGGCGTTGGTTGAGATATACTTTTACGTCTTCCCATAGGCAGAAATAGGTCCATGCACGCTCGAAGATGTGGGTGAGCGGAAGGAATGCCATAGAAGTGTCGCTACGCTTGATGTGCACGAGGCGTTGGTCGTGAATGCGCATGGCTTCGAGCAGACATGAGTGAGGGAGCATAACGCCTTTTGACTCGCCAGTTGTGCCCGATGTGTACATAATTATGGCGAGATCGTCGTCAGAGGCTGCTTTGGTGCGTTTTTCGACCGTTTTTTGCAACGATTGATCGTCGCCTTTGCGCATAAAGTCTTCGAAATACATAGCGCGCGATTCGCCTTTCAAATCGACAGAAGGGTCGAATACGACAATGTGTTTCAAGAACTTGCTGTTTTTGATTACTTCGAGAGCATTATCATACTGAATTTGCTCGCCTACGCAAAGGAGTTCGATTTCGGCATCGTTGACGATGTACTCGATTTGTTGGACCGACGCAGTGGCATACATAGGCACAGAGATGGCGCGATTGGCATAATTGGCAAAATCGACCATAAGAGCCTGAGGCATATTTTGCGAACAGATGGCAACACGGTCTTCCTCTTTGACGCCGAGAGAGACCAAAGCACGAGCCACGCGTTCTACTTTTTCGTGAAGTTCACGCCAAGTAATCTCTACCCATTTTGCAACAGAATAGTCGCGATAATACAAAGCAACGCGATTGGCATGTTTCTTTGCTTTAGCTGCAACAAGTTTTGAAAAATGAATTAATTCCATAAGATAGATTTTTTAATTATAAATAGTCTAATTAAACCAATTTGACGTATTAGTCTAATTAGTAAAAATCAAGCCTTTAAAGTTTGTATAGCTTGCTTAGCAGCAGCTTGTTCTGATTCGCGTTTACTATTAGCTACACCATAACCCATTGGTTTACCTTCAATCACAACACGCGATTGAAAACGTATTTTATTGTCCTCTATACGAGTTTCTTCTATGAGTTCGTAATAGAACTCTTTGCGCTCTTTCTGACACCATTCCAAAAGCATTGATTTATAGTTTTGCTCTTTACGCAAAAGTTTTTCCATATTTATATGCTTTTTATAGGAACGCAATATAAAATCTGCCGCCACATCATATCCTTTATCAAGATAAACTGCACCAACTAATGCTTCGAAAAGATTGCCTGTAATATTGTTGAAATTATTATTTCCCTTACGCATAACTACATAGTCACGCAAACCCATCTTTTCGCCTAATTCGTTAGTAGTTTTGCGACGCACCAACAGAGCACGCATAGAAGAGAGCCACCCTTCTTTTTGATTTGGATAGTGTTTGTAGACCATTTCACTCATCACGGCCTCCAACACTGCATCGCCAAGAAACTCTAAACGTTCGTTATTTACTACACGCCCTTTCTTATCGCGCTGCGACATCGAACTATGAATGAATGCTATATCATATAATCGGCTATTTCCTTCTCTAAAACCTAATAAATCTTGATATTTTGTAGGTTTCCAAAATTGTATTTTAATCCAAAATCTATTTAACGACTTAAGTAATTTATTCTTTAAGTTTTGATTTTTATAAGAAGTGTCTTGTATATTTTGTTTATTATTATTCATAATCGAAATTTAATATTTGTTGAGTATCCAACAGCCGGAATGTCATTCGATGATATGGTGTAGTACCATATTGCTCTATTGCTAAACGATGTTTTTTTGTTGGATAGCCTTTATTGCCTTTCCAATCATACTGCGGGTACTCGGCATGCAAACGACACATATATTCATCACGGTGCGTTTTTGCTAACACAGAGGCTGCCGCGATAGACATATATTTACCATCTCCTTTAACCACAGTCTGATATTCTACATTCTTATATGGCTTAAATCGGTTTCCGTCAATAATAATATTGTCGAATTTTATTCTTTTTTCTACTTGCTCTAAAGCACGATGCATTGCCAATATGCTGGCATTAAGAATATTTATTTCGTCTATTTCTTTAGCCGTAACAACACCTACAGCCCAAGCAACTGCCTCGCACTCAATGATAGTACGCAATTCGCTACGTTGTTTTTCGGTCAATTGCTTACTATCATTCAGCAAATCGTTACAAAACCCCTCAGGTAAAACTACTGCAGGGGCATATACATCACCGGCAAGACACCCACGTCCTGGCTCATCTACACCAAACGCTATACAATTAGGTTTTAAATAGTT
>JAZOUT010000141.1:0-5709 GCA_045658305.1 Candidatus Aphodosoma sp.
CAAACCACTCGCCTTCGGGGTTGTGAATACCCATACGACGAAGCACACGATGCACCTCGTGGTCGGTGAACGATGTGCCGTCACCACGCATCGCTGGCTCTTCCAATACGATGCGGTAGGGTGATGCCCCAGGGCGCAAGGTCGGGTACTGCTGTGCTACACGCTTTTGAACATTTACGGCTGTGTAGCCTACTTTCAGTAGCCCAGGATATGCTTTATCCTCGTAGGCATAAATCATCGGGTTCGCCTCTGGTCGGCGTGGAAAGAAGGTGTTTGGCATAGGCTATTGCATATTGATTTTTTCCATTACGGTTGCAATCAATTTCTCATCTTTGTTTAATAACTGTTTCACAAGTTTATATACAGTTGTGCAAGGATTGTGTTTTGCATAACGAGCGTCAGTGAAAATTTGGTTTTGTCGTTCTGCATTTTGAATAGCTTGTTCCATATCGCCGTATGTGGTCATAATTTCAAAATTACGCTCACAGTTTTTCTTGTATTTGTATGGTGTTTTTCCTTTCCATTTTCTCGAATTGTTTACCGCTTTGGAGATTGCTGCTTTATATTCATCTCTGCTCATCGCTGTAATTCTATTTTGAAAATGGTATAAATACCACAATTCAAATGCCTCGTTGCTCCAAGCGGCATTGACACCATTAGCTTCCGCTTTTGCAATAGCAGAATTAAAATTGTTATCAGGGAAGCCATCCTTGTCAAATACTGCCCACACGCTATCGTATCCGTCTTTATTAGATTGGGATTCTTTTAATTCAATAGCCTTGTTTACAACAGCCATTGTGTTCATACCTGTTCCATCACATTTTACTTCGTAAACAAAATAATCATTATTCTTAACAGTAAAGTGTTCGAAGTAGTTTGGTTCTGTTTTCTCGCCTTCTGTAACAATTAAAATCCGACACGACATTTGCTTTATTCGTGTTCGCTTCTGCTCTTTACGCTTTTGTTTTTTAAGGACTGAATTATCTATTTTGATTCTATTCGCCATAGTCTAATCGTTTAGAATGAACGGAACTGCACCATATCTTCCTGCAATGTAATTTCTCTCGTAATTTGAATCATTGCGTGGTTTACTACCATCAGGTAACTCGATGTCCATCATATTATACAAATCTGTTTGCTCCATTTTATCCTTCTCTGTAAACCAAATTTGGTCTCTTCGCAGAAGTTTAGCTGATAACAAATGAGTGTCGTGGGTTGAGAAAATCAACTGTGCATTATATGGATTCGTTTTAGGGTTATTGAATAAATCAACAATGTGTTTGGAAATTAGAGGATGCATTTTTGCGTCTAACTCATCAATCCACAGTACTTTGCCATTTGCCAAGGTGTCAAAAATAGGACCTGATAACTCAATGAGTTTTTTTGTGCCTTCTGACTCCTCCTCAATATCAAAAATTGTATATCCAGCAATCTTGCCTTTTCTGTCATATACATTATGCTTACCAAAAAGCAGAATCTTTTTCTTTCCACGAAATTGATTTACGATGCTTTCTTTAAGTTCGGAAGGCATATCTTGTGGCAAATCAGACTCATCAAAATCCTCTTCTTTGGTTTCAATAGAATCGAATCCCAACTGAACCCTATCAAAAAATTTTACGGCATTATCATAACCCTCGCTGTGCGTATGCAGCATTACTCTAGAATATGTTGAATATCCTCTACTTTCAATACCTGAAATTGCATTCATAGATTGAAACTTCGCAATAATACTTTTCGAAATTTTTCCGCCTAATTGTGCGCATAGCGACAAGAACAACCTATTATCATCTGTATTCTCTTCTTTTCCTACACCTTCGAGAAATACCTTTTCATTGACTCCAATGCCTTCTTCTGTACGAATAAATAAATACTTTTCTCTCTTACCACCGATTTTGGAAGAATATAGCCATTCCCCTAGAATCCTCGACTCATTATATTCGAATCCATATCGATAAGTTGTATTATCCAAAATGAAAACCGCTTCAAAAAAAGTAGGGTTATTTTTGACTGTTGTTAGTCTAAAAGGGTCAAAACGGAGTTTCTCGCCAGGATTTAATCTTACCGACTCAACAACTTGATAAATCATTGTTAAAAACGCCCTAATAACATTTGACTTTCCACTTGAATTTGCACCATACAAAGCTGCGACCTTTAGCACCTTGGCATTTTTGTTGATTTGGAAAACATTGTTTTTAGGTTCATCGGCAATTCCCTGAGCCCTTAACGAAAGTGTGCATTTGTGGTTAATTGACCTAAAGTTTGCACAAGTAAATTCTAGTAACATTGTGGTTGCAATTTGAGTAAAACACCAATAAGTAATACAAATATAGTGCAACAAAGGTAAAAATGCAAATAAATTTGAGATTATTTCTCAATTCTCGCTCAAAATCACTCCATTGGTCGTATTATGGATTCGATAAATTTTACTTCTTCATCAGTTAGCCCGTATCTGGTGTATAATTTTTCATCAGTCCATTCCTCGGTATAATCTAACCACGGAACAAACCTAAAATTACTTATTGATATATTCATTCCGACGAGAGTTTGTAAGATTAAGAAGCGGACAAATTTTGTTCTTAAATAGCCATACAGATTGGTAGCCTCTATCTCGGAATTAGTCGGGCATAATACCAGATATGATTGAGTGCATATTTGGTTTGGAGTAAGAATTTCCATTCGGCTCAATACTCTATACATTCCATTTCTATCTGGATTACCAGCGTGTTCGCAAGACAGTTTAGATATTAAGGTTTTGTATTTAGCAATGCTATCTCGCCCTTTGGGAATTTCATCAGGTTCAATATACATCCATCCCTTACTGCTTAAAACCTCGCAATCATTATCATTGGTTCGTACTGTGTTACCGACAAATGTAGATAGGAGACCGTAAGGGGTTTGAGGGCTACACCCACCCTCGCTTGATAGCATCTTTTCTTTTTGTGATAATATCTTGTGGATTATACTGACGGCTTCATTTCTACGCAAGAATACATCAAACTCGTTAAGATTACGAATAGCCTTACTTGGGATGCCATTGGTTATGTTCACGAAATTACAATCGCCATTATAAGCAGAATCCCAAAGAAAATAACATACTCCGCCGTTCAAATCTACGCCAGGGAAGCACTCTTTTGAATCAGTGTAATCAACGATGTTGCTAATTCGCCTATCTGAAAGCATACTTTTTCTGAAATCATCCAATCCTACACCGCCAGCAAACCATCGAGACGGAATAATCATTGTTAAATAGTGGGGTTTAAGTTTCTTCGCTTGCTCAACAAACTTATGGTATTGAGGTATTGCTCCCAAACCTTTGCCACTTTCATTAACTTGCAACTGATACGGTGGGTTGCCTATAATAACATCAAATTTCATATTGGGATATAGTTTCTTTGGGTTATCGGTATGGATAAATCGGTAGGCGTGAGACTCCAACTCTCCGCCTCGGTCATAGACCTCCTGGCTTGCGCCGCAATAGATACAACGCCCGTTCTGCCAGGTGTGGGCGGTAGGCTCGTAGCGGATATTGCCCTGCTCATCATCAAAGGCGGTGCAGACCGAGTAGCGACCGTTGGCATACTTCGAGCAATAGACCGAGCGACGAGACATTAGGGCGGTCAGTTCGGTAATCGCCAGACCATAAAGTTGTTTGCCGAAGATGTGGTCGGCTCGTTGTTGTAGGTCGGGTATCTGCTCCTTCAAGCCCTCCATCAGTCGTTTGGCAATTTCACGCAGAAATACGCCCGTTTTGCTCACGGGGTCGAGAAAGCGAGCATCGGGGTTGCTCCACAAATCGGCGGGGAGCATATCGAGCATTTTGTTTACGACCGCAGGGGGTGTAAAAACCTCGTCGTTGCTCAAATTGGCAAGGCAGGTCAGCACATCGGGGTTATAGTTTTGCGTTCTCATCGGCTCCGAGTTTTAGGAAGTGGATTAGCGGGAAGTCGGCAACGGGCTTGGGGATAAATGCCTGGTCACCGAGGTCGGAAAAGAGGTTGAGACCATCCATCGGTGTGTTTTGGAGTAGGTTTGCCATCGTGTAGTCTCGGCGCTTGAACATTCCGTTACCAGTGTCCGACCACTCGGCAAAGACGATAGGCGTTTTGCTATCGTCGGGGAGTTCGAGGGTCAGAGCATCGCCCCAAAGGATGTTGAGCGATAGGATATAACGCACCGCACGGCAGCACTCCTCTTTTGTGGTCTTGGGGAAGTGTGTCGAATATTCGGTCTGGAAAATTTCGTAAAGATTATCTCGGCACAAAGCCACATTGTCGGCGAGAATATCAATGCCGTAGAGACTGCTTACGGCGAGCGTAGCATAACGCTCCCACTCGTTCTGCGCCTTGCGGTAACGGGCGGAAACGATGGCGAGTTTACGGCGCAGTATCTCAATAAGAAATGCACCCTGACCGCAAGCGGGTTCAAGGAAGCGGGATTCGATGCGCTCGGTCTCCTGCTTCACCAGGTCGCACATCGCCTTCACCTCCCTCTCGGCGGTAAATACCTCGCCGTGGTCGGCTACACGCTGGCGTGAGACTATTTGTGATGTTTGGGATTTGGTCGGCATAGGCTTCGGTTAGTAGTCTGAACTTGAAGCCTTACCAGAGAGCAAAAAGAAAGGGCGTGAAACCGTCCGATAACTGCTCATCTAATTCTGCGGGCTCGGCAAAGCCTTGTACATAGATAAGCACGAACGGTTCACGCCCAGGTAGGCGTGAACCTTCGCCACTTACTCTCGTGTACTCCATAAATTTTGCCGATTTGCAGAATCGAGAATAAGAGCTAAAAGCTCAATTATATAATTATATGTATGTTAAATCTTTATATCTGTTTCTTAATCAGTGTTTTTGTTGTTTCGTGTATCAAAGATACAAATAAAATTCTATCGGTGGTGCGATGTATGCAAAAAATTATTCGCCACCGTTTTCTGACGCCGCCTTCGGAGCGGTCAGCAAAGTACCCTTGCGGATTGTGCAATACTTGTTGCGATAGGGTTTGTCGGGAGCGATGCCGATGTTGGCGAGGCTCTTGTAAGTGATGCCGATTTGCTCCTTGCCGAAGTGGTCACACAATGCCTTGATACTGCCGAAGTAGTGGTGTTCTGCACCGAGTTCGAGGTGAATTACGGTGCGCTCTTGTTTGTCTGTTGCCATAGTTCTCTGATTTTAACCTCAAAAGTATGAAAATATGGAAAATAATCAAAATAATCCATAAAATTATTGTTAAAAACTTGGATATATTAAATATATTCCATATCTTTGTTATCAGAAAAGGAGATAACAATGAAGGCAATACTTGGACAATACTACTACGCACCGCACCGAAGAAGTTATGGTGTTTGGCAATGGGATTGGGTTTCGGAAAAGGGCGCAAGCGGCAGATTCGTTAAGGATTTCTGCACCAAAGAGGAGGCAAGAGAGTATGTGTGGAAGATGAATGGTTGGGGTCAGCCAAAGACAAAATTGAATTAGAGTGTAATAGAAAATCTTACAAATATGACAACGATTGTAGCAGTAACAAACAAGGATTTGTACAGAGCAGCAGTAATTGCTTCAAGGGTAGAGAATGATTTCGTAACAGGTTTGCAAGTGGCAAAGTTGAACGAGTTGAAGGCTCGTATGCGCCGAGAGGTGGTAAAATTTGCCTACCTCAAAAAGAGTGGTGAGATACGCATCGCCTATGGCACTATGATGCTCGCATTGGTTGGCG
>JAZOUT010000142.1:0-7666 GCA_045658305.1 Candidatus Aphodosoma sp.
CTACGAACTCCTTAACAAAATGCCTAAAGGCGCAACTCTTGTTAACACTGCTCGTAAAGAAGTTATCGACGAAGAAGGTCTTGCTAAATTGATGGAAGATCGCGCTGACTTCAAATATGTTACTGACGTAGCTCCTGCTAACGCTGCTGAATTGGCTGAAAAATTCGGTGCTCGTTATTTTGGTACTCCTAAGAAAATGGGTGCTCAAACAGCTGAAGCTAACATTAACGCTGGTCTCGCTGCTGCTAACCAAATCGTTGGCTACATCAAAGAAGGTAACGAACGTTTCCGTTTGAACAAATAATTATTAAAAGTATAGAGTTAAGAGTATAGAGTTAATTGTAAAAACCTATAATTCTTAGTTGTATATAATAATAGTGGCGGACTATTTTAGTTCGTCACTTTTTTAGTTTATTGTGTAATTATGCAATTTGATAAAACTGATTTAATACGTAAATACACCAATTGGCTCAAGTTGGAGAAAGGTTTGTCGGAAAATTCGAAGGAGGCATATTTGCATGACCTTGGTTTGTTGACTGACTATCTCGACTTAAAGGGTATAAACCTATTGGATGTGAAACTCGAAAATTTGATAGATTTTGTCATCGAATTGGGCGAGTTAGGTCTTTCTGCTACATCGCAAGGCAGAGTAATCTCGGGTGTTAAATCGTTTTATAAATTTCTTATCTACAACGATATTCTCGATACCGACCCAACTCTCATGCTCGAAACCCCAAAGTCAGCTCGCAAATTGCCCGAAGTGCTTACGTTGGATGAAATAGATAGAATTATAAATGAAATTTATTCATATCCGTCAAAAGAAGGACAACGTAATCTGGCTATAATAGAGGTGCTATATGGTTCAGGATTGCGTGTTAGTGAACTTGTTAATTTGAAAATAAGTAATGTTCATTTAGATGAAAAATATATGTTGGTAGAGGGAAAGGGAAGCAAACAACGACTTGTGCCTTTGAGTGATGAGTCTATTTGTCAAATAAAGGAATGGTTTAAAGATCGTTGTCACTTGCCGATTAAGCCAGGCAATGAGGACTATCTATTCCTCAATCGTCGTGGAGTAAAACTCACTCGTGTGATGATACTTATCATCGTGAAAGACCTTGCCGAGCGCGCAGGTATTAAGAAGAATATTAGTCCACATACATTTCGCCATTCATTCGCCACTCATCTGCTCGAAGGTGGTGCGAATTTGCGCTTGATACAGATGATGTTGGGGCATGAAAACCTTGTAACCACCGAGATATACACCCATCTCGATTTGAATTATCTTCGCGAAGAGGTTATTGCTCACCATCCGCGAAATAACAAAAAAGGTTGATTCTTGTGTGAATCAACCTTTTTTTATTAGTCATTATTTATGAAATTTTTCTTTCAGCATATTGACGATGTCGTCCATAATTTGAAGGTGGCATCCCCACGCGAGGGCTATGTAGGTGAGACCTCCGATGCCAAGTTGGAGGAGCAGTTGCATTGAGTCACTCATAATTAGTTTGGTTTCGATAGTTGAAACTGTTGTGCCCATTACGATGGCTAATATAAGTGATGGTAATATGTGGCTTATTTGTTCGAATAGTGTGTAGTTGATATGTTTTTGTAATATAAAACTACTAATAATCAAAGTGGTGTATGTGGCAATTAGATAGCCATAGAGCATAATTTCGATAGTGCTGTTCAGCACAAAAAGTAGCGCAATGATGAGTCCGTTGCGCAAGAATTCCATTTGAAAATATATACGAGGTTTGCCTATTACGTTGAATATGTTTAGGTTGAGGTTGATGAAAGGCATTGCTATGCCTACAAGAATCATTATCTTGAAGTAGGGTAGCATAGGCATCCATTTATCGGTGAGAATGACCGAAATAAAGTTAGGTGCAATGCAATAAAGACCTATCATAACAGGGAAGGTGATGAATGCTGTCATACGCATAATTTTTTGTATGTAAAGCATTTGACGTTCTTTTTCGTTATTGAGTGAAGAGAATACGGGATATGATACACCTGTTATGGTAGAGGTGATTACATTGTAGGGAATGTGGTGGAATTTGAAGGCTTGTCCGTAGTAGCCAAGGTCATCGGCTGAATAGCGAGGCCCGATAAAGAAGTTGTAGATATAGCGTGTTATGGTTGATATTAGGGATGAAATAATAAGTAAGAAACTGAAAGAGAATATCTCTTTTAGCAGTTTGAAACTGAATTCAAATGATGGTCGCCAACGACTAAGAACCCAAATAATCCCCACTTTTACAACGAGTTGGGATATTTGTTGCGCAGCGATTGCCCAATATCCAAAGCCAGTCATTGCCATTGTGATAGTGATGATGGCGCTGACAATCATACCCGATAGTTCGGCAATGGCTATCTCTTTGAAACGCAGTTGGCGAGTGAGTATGATGTTTGGGATAATGAATAGCGAATTGATGATTATGGCAAGAAATAGTATGCGCGCCAAAGAGATGAGTGGCGGCATGTTGAAGTAGTCGGCTATTGTAGGCGCAGAGATAAATAGTACACCATAGAATATAAGACTAAGTACTACATTGAAGTAGAATGCAGTAGAGTATTCGGATTGCGTGTTGTTTTCGCGACGCACTAAAGCTGCGGTGAATCCACTTTCGACAAAAAGATTGCTCAACATGGTAAAAACAGCAAGCGCGGCAATATAACCAAAGTCGGTAGGGGTGAGCAGACGAGCTGTCACAATCCCTACCAACAATGCTATTACCTGATAACCGACTTTATTTAGTCCGTTCCAAATGAGCGATATAGTGGTTTGTTTTTTTAAATTCATTTTTGTCTTTTAACAAAAGTACAAAATTTTTTGTTTTGGGAGGTGAAGAAAATATGGTTATTTGAAAGTTTGGTTTGTTCTTACATATTTTTAAGTACAAGCCTTCATATAAAATTATGATTTATGGCTTGTACTTGAAAAAAGTTAGTCTCCCTTGATAGTCAAAAAGTTGTGATTGTATGTTTAGAGCCTACAAAAAATTCAATATGTACTTATGTTGAAAATAAAATATTTATTTATTTGTCATAATGTCGAGCACGAGGCGGTCGGTTGTCATCATACCATCTTTACCGATTTTTGTCATATTGCGGATTGATTGGTCAACCGAGTCGTCGATGATACCTTCGACAGCAGTAACTGATTTGTTTTCCATAGCTAACATAGCACACATAACTGCAGTAGATACACCTGATGCTACTTTGAGTGAGCATGAAGGTTTAGCACCATCGCAAAGCATACCAGTGAGTGTAGCTGCCATATTTTTAACTGCATATTCGGCTTGTTGATATGTGCCACCCATAAGGTAAGTGATACCACAAGCAGATCCAGTAGCAGCAACAACGCAACCGCAGAGAGCACAAAGACGACCGAGGCTTTGTTTGATATAAATTACTGTGAGGTGTGAGAGTGTGAGCGCACGAATCATTTGTTCTTCTGTAGCGTTGTGGTCTTCGGCATATACTACAACTGGCATAGTTGCCGAGATACCTTGATTGCCCGAACCTGAGTTTGACATTGCAGCCATAGGGCAACCTGCCATACGAGCATCGCAAGCAGCAGCAGTGCGCGAAAGGATGTGCATATAGGTGTAGTCGCCAAACATTTGATATTTTTTCACAGAGTCGCGGATAGTGCAACCTACTTCGTGGCCGAAATGATTGTTGAGTGATTCTTTAGAGAGGGCATCGTTCAACTCTTTGGTTTTGAGAATGAAGCGGATGTCATCTAGTGGAGTGTTCATTGCAAAATCCCACACTTGACGAAGAGTAAGTTGAGGGTCGGTGTTTGTGTCGCCCTCTTGTGATGCTCCGAGCTCTTGATGGTGGAGCACTTCGCCGTTAGCCTCGAGGTGGATAAAGTTAGTGTGGTTGCCTGCAATTGTAGCAACTGATTTTTTGTCGCCTGCTTGGCAGATAACTTCGATATAGAGTTTTTCGTCAGTATCTTTGAGTGAGATATGAATGCGACGTTCGTCGATATATTTTTTGCCAAGTTCTACTGCTTCAGGATTGCAATCGCGGAGCACTTCGAGTTGGTATTCGCTTTTGCCGATGAGAGCACCGAGAGCTACTGCGATTGGGAGACCGATCATACCGCCAGTGCCTGGGATACCTACACCCATAGCATTCTTAATAATATTACCACTGAGGAAGAGTTCGATTTTCTCAGGTTTTGTGCCAAGGAGTTCAGC
The DNA here is from genome assembly GCA_045658305.1 of Candidatus Aphodosoma sp. GTDB lineage: Bacteria > Bacteroidota > Bacteroidia > Bacteroidales > Paludibacteraceae > Aphodosoma. Next base: position 4,218 of record JAZOUT010000142.1, read on the forward strand.
AGCTTTTGCAGTACAAAGAGCTACAGCGATAGGTTCAGTACATCCGATAGCAGGGATGACTTCACGGTTTATTAAGTCGATAATTTGTTGTTTCATATTTTAGACTATTTTTCGTTTTACTCAATATTTTTGTTATGTTTTGCCGAATTTTCTAATTTGCAAAATTACGATTTTTTTTTGAATTGACAAAGTAGTTTTTATTTTTTTGTTGTTACTTTGTCAACTAGATATATAATGTTCTGGAATGGGACGCCACTGTTGGTTGTTAGACCAATTTCGCATGTGCGAGAGTTGGAGTAACCTGCTGTGATTCCGTGCTTTTCGATTTGTGGACGCAGTTTGCGTAGTGCCCATGCGTTAACTTCGGGATGGGTGAACCCTTTGTCGCCTGCAAAACCACAACAACCTACCTCTTGTGGCACTACGACCGATGTAGAGCACATTTCGGCAAGGCGGATGAGGTCGGATTTCAAGCCCATTTTGGTAGTTGAGCAGGTGGTGTGCACGGTGATGGTGTCGTTGATAGGCGTGAAGTGGAGGCGGTCGGCTACGAATTTAAGTATGAATTCGACTGGCTCGTACATATCTACACCCTTGATAGTGTGGCGCATACGGTAGAGGCAAGGCGATTGGTCGCAGAGCACAGGGTAGGTGCCATTGTCGGAGGCTTTGAGTAGTGCACGTTCGAGTTCGGTTGACTTTTGGTCGGCGAGTTCGGGCATACCTTTGCTCTCCCATATTGTGCCACAGCAGAGGTTGTTCATATTCTCAGGGAAGATGACTTCGAAACCAGCCTTTTCGAGTAGTTGCATGGTTTTTTGCATCAACGGAGTTTGGTCGGGGTCGTGCTTGGCAGTGCCCATAGTTTGATTGATGCACGATGGGAAGTAGACAACCTTATCAAGTTGAAAGTTGAAATTTGAAAGTTGAGAGTTATTCACCCCCTCCGCTCTTCGAGCTCGTCCCCCTAAGGCAGGGGGACAATTTTTGCGAGTGGCGCGAGGCATGGCCGGAGTCCAAAGTGGGATGAGTTGGCCTGTGCCATAGTGGAGACCACGCGCGATAGAAGACATGAGTTTGTCGCCTAATAGCCAATGCGCAGCAGACACGAGGCGCAGTCCGACGCCGAGAGTAGACTCGATAGCACCGAGATGATTGGCAGCGAATTTGCCAATAGACTGAGCCATACGGCTTTGTTCGATTTCGCATTCGCGGACAACGTGGATGAGTTCGCCCGTGTTGATTTTGATAGGGCAAGAGGTAGAGCAGAGTCCGTCGCCAGCACAAGTGACGTTGCCCAAATATTTGAATTCTTTGATTAGTTGATTTAAGCGAGCATCGTCGTCGTGAGATTGTTGTAGACGAGCAATTTCGCGCTGAACCACAATGCGTTGGCGCGAAGATAGCGAGAACCCACAAGTGACGCAGTTGACCTCGCAGAAGCCACATTCGATGCATCGGTCGATGAGTGGATGGCATTGAGGGAGTGGTTTGAGATTGGATATGTGGCACTTAGGGTCGTCGTTGAAAATAACGCCCGGATTGAATATATTGCGAGGGTCGAAAAGATGTTTCACCTCTTTCATAAGGCTGAAAGCATCGGTACCCCATTCGCGTTCGACATAAGGAGCCATATTGCGCCCAGTGCCGTGCTCGGCTTTGAGCGAACCATCGTAGTGGTCGACAACGAGGCGAGCAACATCGTCCATAAGAGCCTCGTAGCGATTGATTTCGGCTTGAGAGTCAAAGCGTTGGTTGATGATGAAATGGTAGTTGCCTTCGAGGGCGTGACCATAGATGACGGCATCGTCGTAGTGGTGATGCTCGAGAAGTTGTTGTAGCTCTTCGGTAGCCTCGACAAGATGGTGGATAGGGAACGCCACGTCTTCGATGAGACAAGTGGTGCCAACGGGACGCATACTGCCCACTGATGGGAAGATGCCAGAACGGATAGCCCAATATTGAGTGACAGTGGCAGGGTCGGACGTAAAGGCGTGAGGGCGAAGAGTTTGGAACTCGGCAATGGTTTGGTTGACTGTGTCGATTTGCGAGTTGAGTTCGCTCTCGGTTTCAGCCTCCACCTTGATGAGAAGTGCCATTGTGGTGGCAGGGAGTTGCTCGAAATCTTCTACACTATCTTTGACAGAGTAAAGAGCTTTATAATCAAATAGTTCGACTGCCGATACAGGGTTTTGTTTGAGGCGGATAACAGCGCCACAAGCATTGCGAGTGTCGGTGAAATAGATGAGCGCACTTGCCGAGTGAGGTAGGATAGGCAGAGTGGTCATAGTGGCTTCGGAGAGGAAGGCGAGAGTGCCTTCGGAGCCAACCATGAGGTGTGTGATGATGTCGAATGGGTCGTCGTGTTCGATGAACGGAAGTATGTTGAGACCCGTAACGTTCTTGATGCTATATTTAGAGCGAATTCGGTCGGTAAGCGCTTGATTGGCACGAGTTTGGTCGCGTAGAGCCTCGATGCGAGCAATGAATTCGGGATGAGATTGGCGGAAAGCTTTGCGGCTTTGAGAGTCGCCGGTGTCGAGAATAGTGCCATCGGAAAGAATTATGCGCACCGATAGCAACATTTTGTCGCTATTGGCGTGGATGCCACACGACATACCCGAGGCATTGTTGGAGATGATGCCACCCACCATAGCACTCTTGATAGAGGCAGGGTCGGGACCGAACTTGCGGCGGTAAGGAGCAAGGAGTTCATTGACGCGTTGGCCGATGATACCAGGTTGAAGCACAATGCGTTTGCCGTTGTCGAGTATGGTGTATTTCTCCCATTTTTTGCCCACTACGGCAAGGATGTCGTCGCTGATGGCTTGGCCAGAAAGACTCGTGCCAGCAGCGCGCCAAGTGATGTGGCGATGCTCGTTGTTGGCTTGTTGGATGAGACGAATGATGTCGGATTCAGAGTCGGGATGCACTACGGTTTGAGGTAGTAGACGATAGAATCCAGCATCGGTGCCCCATGCGAGGGAGTTTATTAATTTATAATTATTCGCTTTGCTCATGACCTTTGGTTCATAATTTATAATTTTTTCGCCTATTGGTTCAAAGACCTTCATAATTTTTTTTGGGTGGATACACAATGAGAGTGTGTATTTTTTAGGTAAGGCACACCTTGCTTGCAGGTATCTCTATAGTATATTTAAATTTAGGAAAAATTTTGGATGAGTACACAATGAGAGTGTGTATTCAGTGGGGTTGTTTTTTACTTATAGAGATAGTATTTTGATGAGAGTTGGCGATAGGCTTTTTCGTCTTTTTCGAAGTAGTCTTTTACGTCAGCCCAGCGATATGTTTCGGAGAATTTTTCGCGGATGAAGTTGGTGCCACACACTTTGTCGAACATTTGGAAGCGGTTTTGAGGTGCTTCTTTGAAAATATCGCGATGAGGGTACATCTCTTTTACGACTTGCATAACGTAGAATTGGATTTCG
>JAZOUT010000143.1:0-3519 GCA_045658305.1 Candidatus Aphodosoma sp.
TAAATCCTTAAATATAATCAATCTATTTGATAATATAGTCGAATCATTTATTCTATTATCGCTTAATTTCAACTTTTCCGCAGCCTGCTCTTTTGTCAAAACTGGTGTAGTTTCAATATCATTTGAAAATAAATTTGCTCCCATTATTACATATGTTGTATCAGAAAGAGGATGTAATGTTAATGAATAACCATCTACAGGAATTTGCTTATAAATAACCTCAAATCTAAGATTTTCTTCTGGGGTTATAGCAACAATAACTCTTAATTTCCCAGCCGAAAAATTAGGATTTATACGTTTCAAATAGTCATCAATGAATTGGCGTTCTGCTTGATAATCATTGATAGTGTCGCCATCTTTTGCATTCAACGTAGATACCTTTAATGGTTTTGCAACGATGTCGTTAATGAAAAACTCACTATTCATAAATAGTTCTTGCTCTAGTTCAATAAAATCCTCTTGAGCAACGATAGGTAACGCAACTAACATCTGCATCACCAAAATGAAAAATAAAACTTTAGTCTTCATAGTGAATAACTTTTTTAATATTAGACAATAAATAATTGAAAAAGTAAAATTTCAAGTTTAATAATTTTTTTAAATTCAACACCTCAACCACTATTCAACAAATAAATCAGTGAGCCAATACCACTGGTATGATTAGTGTAGCGCAAACATCTGGTATATTGCAGTTCTGTTTCATGCGGAGTATAACGATGATAAAAGCGCGAAATACGATGATAGAGCGGTCGGCCTTGTTCGCCGAAGGTGCTTGCCAGGGCAAGTCCGATGCGAAACCATTTGCGATAGGGCGTGGTTACATCTTGCTGATGATGTTCAAGACGACGCACTATAGTATCAATGCGCTCGTAATCGTTAAGCGATGAATGAGGAGCAGGGACTAAGGAGCAAGGAGCAAGTTTCTCTACCCTGTCATCTGTTATCTCTACTCTCTCATCTGCCATCTCTCTATAGTAAGCATGTGGATCATAACACAAGAAACAGGCGCGGGCAATGTCGGGCGTATTGTCGGGTTGCACTCCGTAAGTGCGTTGAATGTGTTGGACGGCACTATTGTAAGTCGTTATATGAGCCGATTTTGATGCGCTTGCTATTACCACTTTCAGTCCATCGCCCGATGGCGAACGGAACATAAGCAGTGGCATGAGACGAGTGTCGTCGATGAGTTGTCGTTGTAGTTCTCTGACCTCTGATTCCGTACCGATATGGTCGATATCGAGGCAAATTAGGTTGCTATAGGATTTCATTGCCAATGTGCGCCTTGCTGTGAATACGCCCGAAAAGGTTACATAGTCGAGGTTATAAGCTTTATACTCTCGGCGTTGGGTAGCCGATTGCAATGAGCGCAAACACTCGGTTGTGCGCACCCATTGCGTGCTGCGTATTAGCTCATAAATCTCACGAAGCCCACACGTCTTGGTGGGGCGTGTATTGAGCACTGGAGCTGAAAAATATGAAAAAGCATGATTCATAATTAAAGTATAAAATCAACAGTTATTTAGTTTCAACATAGAATTGCTCTTCGCTAACAACTTGCAAACCAACACGGTTGATAAGTTTTGCCACTTTAGGGTCATCTGAGCGAGACAAAAGAAGCGAGCGATTAACCTCAAATTTGATTCGGATATAATCCTTTGCCTTAGCCTCTTGCAATGCCTCAAGCACATCGTCCCAAGTATTTCCTTCTTGCAATTGCAATGAAGCACGACCCTGGCGATAGCCCACAACACCATTCGTCAAACGCAAAGATTTACGATTCAACGGAAACAATGTTTCACGGTTAGAACGAGCATAGGCAATGATTGACTCACGCATCTCTTTGCTTTTTGTCGAAAGTGCCTCGAGACGGTCGCTGTATTTGGCACGCAACGCCTGAATACGCTCATTCATTTCATTTGTTAACTCGTCATTTTTCAATTCAAATTTACACAAGTCTGACATAGAAGAATCAAGCGACTTGTAATCAGAAATCTTTTTCATAGCTGTAATTTTTTGATAGTTAATAAATTGAGTTTCAATTTCGAAAGCAAAATAACAACAATTCAATCACATGACAAGGGAGACAACCCGAGATATCACACAATTATTATTATCTTAATACACAGAACATTGACCATTCACACTCTCGGCTTTCTCCGTTTCTCTCTTTTCACTCTCGGATTATCTTCTCATTCCAACTATCTGGGCGAACTGTCAACTTCTTCGTCAAACTTACTCTACTCTTTGCTATCTTGCGTTCAAGGTAGGCTATCCACAAATCGCGAGGCAACTGATTTTTTCTATACAACAGCCCTATTCCATACGTTAAAAACATCCAAGAATAGCCACTCTCAAGCGACCCCTTTTTCACCAACTCTATCGAACTTATTTCATCGGGCAATCGCTGATAAGTTATCATATAAACTATTTCTTTCTCCAAACACGCATATTGCTCCGTAGTAATTATTCGCCCATCCTTCTGCTCTTGCGAAAGATAATAAAGAACCTTCTTCACCATACCGCGCACATTAGTCGTATCCATCTGCTCTGTCTCAAACTTAAAAATATCATCCACCCACTCAGTTAGCTCGCGTATCAACAAGAATGGCACCAACGAATATAGATACGGAAACTTGTCAGTCTGACCAAAATCAGCAAGCGAAGCAAGCGACTGCATCAAAATCACCTTCTCAGGAGAATATTTCAAGCGACGCAATTTATAGCAATCGGCAATCTTCGCAAGCTGACGATACACCAATTGGTCCACATAGAAGCGGTCAACCATTTTAACCAAAACAGACTCTCCAATCGCTTCCGAATCGCCATAGTCCCAAAACAACGAATTAACAAAAGCCGTCGCCAGTTGATGCAACTCATCATCCGCCTCACCACAACGATACACAGCCTTCACCTGACAAAACAACTCATTGAACACCGCAAAGCCCTCCTGCTTCGCCAACCACACGCCATAATCCACCTTAAGCCCGCAATCAGCATACTGCCCACGCTTGAAGGTAAAATCTTGAATTTTGTTTTTCAAATTTTTCATTTGTTGATATTTTTTTGATTTTTAATTTATTACTATTTTTCAAAAACAATCGAAATCATCCAAAGATACAAAAAAAATCGATTTTTACCCCATTATTGAGCTATTCCTTACCCCTTATTTTCGGCTGGAACATTCATACGCACAAATTTCTGCTCCAAACAGCGAACATAGGGTTGCCCTACCTTACAAACCAACTCTATACCTTTGTATTTAGCACCACACCAAGTCTTTTTTTTTGCTTTCCCGCGTGCGTGCGTCGTATGCGTGCGCATAAGTAATAATTATAATTTATATATATATTATTATTTTTTTTAGCTAAAAATAAAAAAATAAATAAAGTACGCCCGAAAAAAAAATTACTCACTAATCACTACTAACTACTAACTATTTCCTACCCATCAAGATAGTGAACCGAACCTTCAAGCAACCTTTCACCATTACAACAAAAAATTCACATACTAAATATTTAT
>JAZOUT010000144.1:0-32348 GCA_045658305.1 Candidatus Aphodosoma sp.
GATAAATATACTATAAACATAGTATAAACGAACCTACAAAACAATTCCATTAAACAAAACACAACAAAAACACCAAATAAAAAGATAAAAAAACATGAATTATGAATTATTTTTATTACCTTTGCAAATTATTAACATCACAACTACTAACTACCTTGTCTCTCCTATTCGACATAAAAGTACGCCTACAATACATCCTTCGCGCCCACTATCGCAAAGGGCATTGGGTGCATTCGCCTTTTACATTCCACACACTCAACTACGTAATCTTCGAACGCACACCCTATTATAGTTTCAATATCATCGAATCACTCCGCCAACAACTACTCCACGACAACACCACACTAACACTACAACCACTCGGTACATCTCAAGCCAAAACTACCACTATAGCACGCGAACTCAAAAATAGCACAAAATCTCCACGACAAGCCCAACTACTCCAACGCCTCTGTGCATCAAACCAATCACATTATATAATAGAACTCGGCACAAATCTCGGACTATCAACAGCCTATTTAGCATCAAACAATAGTAACTCTCAAGTATACACCTTAGAAGGACAACCACAACTTTGCCAAATAGCTCAACAAAACTTCAAACAACTACACCTCAACAACATACAAATAATAGAAGGAAATATAAACAACACCCTCCCTACTCTAATCCAACAAATTCCTCAAATCGACCTCCTATTCATCGACGCCAACCACCAATACCAAGCCACTATCAACTACTACAAACTCGCTAAATCAAAAGTCCACAAAAACACCATAATCGTCTTCGACGACATCCATTGGTCCGAAGGTATGCAACAAGCCTGGAACGAAATCCGACAAGACCCCGACATTCATCTCGCTATCGACATCTTCCACATGGGCATCATCTGGTTCAACACCGACATCCCAAAACAACACTACATCGTCGCTTTCTAATCTCTAAAAACATGAATATCAATCTAAAAACAACACTATTTTACCTGTTCATTTGCACTATCTTCTGCAATTGCTCAACATTCACAGGCGAACAAATCGAAAAAACATTCGACATCGACAACTCCTACACCGACCTTCAAATAGAAGATGCTATTAACGTCATTATCAGCAACGAACAAAATCAAATCTCCGTAATCACAACCGAAAACCTAATCAACGACGTAGCTATTGAAAAAATAGATAATAAACTAAGATTATATCTCAAAAAAAATTTCCACATCTATCGCTCAGAAATAAAAATAATTTTACCACTCAATTCCAACCTACAAAAAGTCGAACTTCATGGCGCATCCGACTTCCAATCCGATTTTGCCCTACAAAGCAAAGAAATCGACATCAACATCTCTGGAGCATCCGATTTCCAATGCGATATCGAAGCCAATGAAATAGAAATTGAACTATCTGGTTCGGCTGACTTCAAAGGAAACTTAATAGCTCAAAACATCGACATCGAACTATCTGGGTCTTCTGACATCGAAGGAAACATAACTGCTCAAAACACCAACATCGAACTCTCTGGATCATCCGATGCCACCCTATGTGGAGAAACAAATACACTCTCAATAGAATCTTCTGGAGCAAGTAGCATAACCAAGAAAATCATAGACAACCACTATTCTCTAATCTGCAACCAATGCGAGTGCGACCTATCTGACTCAAGCGATGCCTATATTCATTGCAACGATAATATCAACATTATCAACCTCTCAGGTGCAAGCTCACTTCACTACACCGGCAATGCCAAAATCACCCTCAATGATGGCGACAACATATCTGGTAGCTCCGATATAATCCACGACACACTATAACCTCACAACACTAAATTTAAATCTACTAATATGAAAATCTACACCAAAACAGGCGACAAAGGCACTACCTCTCTAATCGGAGGCAAACGTGTACTCAAAAACTCCGACAAACTCAACGCCTACGGCACAATCGACGAACTAAACTCTTTCTTAGGACTACTCCGCGCAAAAACAAATGACGAAAACATAAAAACCGAAATTCTCGACATACAAAACACACTATTTAACATCGGAGCACACCTCGCACTCGACGAAAATGTCGAAAAAATTCCCGAATTTGCGCAAATTAACGACGAAAAAATTAAAAAAATCGAAGATTTAATCGATTTTTTTCAAGAAAATTTACCTAAAATTACAAATTTTATCATTTACGGAGAAAATGAACTCTCTGCCATTTGCCACGTCTGCCGAGCAATTTGCCGCCGTGCAGAAAGAGAAATAATCACTGTAAATCAACAATATAACATCGATACAAACGTAATAACATACATCAACCGTCTATCCGACTTCCTATTCGTTTTAGCACGCATTTATATAAAAAATGAAGAAAAAAGTGATTTTTTGTGGAAAAAGTAAAATAATTGAAAAAAAAATATTATTTTTGCATCTTGAAAGTTGTACTATACCTTCGGGTGTAGTGTATCCTTGAATAAAACAAGAATTATAACAAAATACAAACCAGAGTACAGACAAAAGATTTTTAATCCTCAACTCTCAACTCTCAACTCTCAAATAAAAAATGTATTGGACACTTGAATTAGCATCAAAACTCGAAGACGCTCCTTGGCCAGCAACTAAAGACGAATTAATTGACTACGCAATGCGCTCCGGAGCTCCACTTGAAGTAATAGAAAATCTACAAGAAATTGACGATGAAGGCGAAATATACGAATGTATCGAAGACATTTGGCCTGACTACCCAAGCAAAGAAGACTTTTTCTTTAACGAAGAAGAATATTAATGCTCAAAAAACTTTCTATTACCACAATTTTTTACAAATAATCTCGTTAAATATACAAATAGAAAGTTACCATTCGTAAAAAAATGCAACTCAAAAAAATATTATTCATAACACTCTGTTCGATATTCGCAATACAATACACATCAGCCCAATTCGATGGAATATATAGCCAATATATGCACATCAAACACTTTTACAATCCGGCTGCTATTGGCGAACAAGAGTTAATGAAAATGATGGTTGCACAACGATTAGATTGGATCGGAATAAAAAACGCACCAAAAACCACACTTTTTACCGTTAATACTCCTTTTGAAATAGGTAAAACTCACCACGCTGCAGGAATCCAGTTTGTCAACGACATATTTGGCGTATTTGCAAATCAACAAATAAATGCTCAATATGCTTACAAATTCAAATTCGATTACGGAACATTAAGCATAGGAGCTAACATAGGCGTTCTTAATTTAATATGTTATGGTGATAGTATAAAAATGGTTGAAAGCGACTATCACACAGAAAATGACCCCGCAATACCACAAGGGACTCAATCAGGAGTTGGTTTCGACCTAAGTGCAGGAGTATATTTTTCAAACACCACTTGGTTTGCTGGAGTATCAATCTTACACGCACCAGGAATCAATATCAAATTAGGTGATAAATACGATTTTCAAATAAATCAAGCAATGACCGCAGTCGGTGGTTACAACATAAAACTTTCAAACCCCGATTATCAACTAAAACCATCACTCTTGCTTTATACCGACTTCGTATCATGGCAAACTCAAATAAGTTTATTGCTTGACTACAAAAATAAATTTTTCGGTGGACTCGCCTATAGCATCCAAGATGCCGTATCATTCTCATTTGGGATGGAAATAATCGATGGACTCCAATTTGGATATTGTTTCGATTTACCAACATCATCAATGATTCGAGCAACACATGGTTCTCACGAACTATTTTTATCATACGACTTTAATATATTTAAACCAAAATACAATCAAAAACACAAAAGTATTAGACTACTATAATCGATTAAGATATGAGAAAGTTAGTTTTATTTGCATTAACAGCAGCAGTAGTTGCTTTAACAAGTTGTTCTAAACCAAAAGGACAACTCACAGGTATTTATGAAAATATTACACCAGAAGCAACACCTTACGGCATGGTTCGTATCCCACGTGGTTCTTTTGTAATGGGTCCAAATGATCAATCTGCAATTTGGGCTATACAGCCATCTCAACGCGACGTAACAGTCGAATCATTTTGGATGGATATCACCGAAATTACAAATGGAGAATACAAACAATTTGTAGTTTGGGTACGCGACTCTATCGCTCGTACACAACTCGCACGTATGGAAGTTGATGTTTTAGGCTTAGAAGCTGAAGATGCTAAATATTTTTCTGTAAAATATGACCCATACAACGAAGCTGCTGACCCTGATACAATTCTCAATTGGAAAGTTAAAATTCCATGGAATGCTAAATGGACTTACGAAGGCGACGAAGAAGAAAATGCAACTTACCTCGCTGTCAATAGCGTATTCTATCAATCTGGCGACAAAACAGAAGAACGTCAGCTTAATGCTCATATCATGAACTATAGCTACAAATGGCTTGCTCGTGACCAAGCTAAACTTCCTGGTAACTCATTCAATCCAAAAACTGGTAAATATCACGATTGGGCTGAAGTAACTATCGATACAGCTTATTATGATGAAACTGGCAAAATCATAAATAAAGTTATCAAAAAGAAACTACGTCAACGTGGCGACCTTATCTCACGTCGTATCATCAACATCTATCCTGATACTATGTGCTGGATGACAGAGTTTACTTACAGTTACAACGAGCCTGCTATGCTCAACTACTTCTCTCACCCAAGTTATGGCTATTTCCCAGTAGTTGGTGTTACTTGGGAACAAGCTCAAGCCTTCTGCCACTGGCGCAACGCTCAATATCAAGGCGTAAGCAAAATGCCTCGCGCGCAAGAATATCGTCTCCCAACAGAAGCTGAATGGGAATATGCTGCTCGTGGTGGTAAATTAAATTCTGCATACCCATGGGGTGGTCCTTATATCCGAGATGCAAAAGGTTGCTTTATGGCTAACTTCAAACCTCTCCGCGGTAATTATACAGAAGATGGCTACTTCCTCCCTTCTTCAGTAGGCACTTACGACCCTAACGACTATGGTCTATATGATATGGCAGGTAACGTCTCAGAATGGACCGACGACACATACGACGAAACAACAAGTTCATTTGCACTTGATATGAACCCAAGTTATAAATACGAAGCACGTGAAGGAGATCTCAAAATTATGCGTCGTAAAGTACTTAAAGGTGGTTCTTGGAAAGATGTAGGAGCTTATCTACAATGTGGTATGCGCGACTTCGAATATCAAGACGTATGTCGTCCTTCTATCGGATTCCGTTGCGTCCGCACTCACATCGGTGATTAATCATAAAACTTTTAAATCTAAAAAACTATAAACACTAACTAAATTTTCTATTCAAAAAATTATGGCAACTAAAACAGAGCAAGGTCAAAAACAAGGCCTTTGGGGAAAAATTCAAGATTGGTATGCACAACCAGGTATTCAAATGGCAGTTGGTATGGTTTATTCTATCGGTGCTGCAGTCGTTATCGTTGGTGCGCTCTTTAAAATCATGCACTGGCCTGGCGCAGGTGTCATGCTTACTGCTGGTATGATGACGGAAGCTATTTTGTTTACAATTGGTATTTTCGAAAAACCACATGCAACATACCATTGGGAACACGTATTCCCTTCTCTCGTTGAAGAAGAAGCCAACCCTCTTAACATATCTGGCAATATCGGTGGCGGTGCTGGTATTGGTGTTGCTATGCCTGGTATGGAAAAAATGTCTGACGAGGATGCAAAAAAACTCACAGAAAGCATTAAAAATATGAGCGAAACAGCTGCTCAACTCGCTAATATTAGTCGCGTTGCTGGTCTTACTGACTCTTATGCTAACAACCTTCAAAAAGCATCTGAAGCTGCTGCTCAATTTGCTACAAAACAACAAAACCTTGATGAAGCAACTAACACTCTACTCTCTTCATACAAAGGTATTGCTGACAATATGTTAGCAGCTGAAGACAAAACTAAATCATTTGCAGAAAAAGCAAACGAACTTAGCAAAAATCTTGGTTCTATCAATACTTCATACGAACTTCAACTCAAAGGCATTCAATCTCAAGCTGCTGCTATTGAAGCTCAAAGTGGAAAAATCAACGCAGTTACTGCTGAATTCGAAAAATTGCATACTGCTGTAAGCGCATCATCTAAAAACATGGATGCTTACAAACAAATGACTGACCAACTCGCTAAAAACGTTTCAGACCTTAACAACGTTTATGGCAATATGTTGAATGCAATCAAAGCATAACAACTCATTTTCAATTAAAATATTAAAATTTTAACATCAAAAGTACAACAAAATGAGTGGAGCAAAGAACTGTCCGGAAACCCCGAGACAAAAAATGATTGGTATGATGTATTTGGTGCTTACTGCTATGTTGGCATTGAATGTGTCTGCAGATATCTTGAATGGCTTTGACTTGGTTAACAATAGTCTTAGTAATTCAATCGAGAACTCAGCAACCAGAAACCAACGCTTATATGTAGATATGCAATCTCTCTACGACTTGAACCCTACAAAAGTTGGTGAATGGCTCGAGAAAGCAAATAAAGTAAAAGAAGAATCTGACAAAATGTTCGATCTTTTACAAGAATTCAAGAAAGGTATCATTACACTCGCTGATGGTAAAAATGCTGACCCTGAGGGCAATATCATTTTGAAACGCGACGATACTAACGTATCTGGCGAATATGCCGAAGTTGGTACTACAAAAAAACGTGGTAACGACCTCAAAGATGCTATCAACAACTATCGTTTATTTGTAGAAGATATGTTCGGTAACGACTCTCTTCGCGTTCAAATCTACGATGCAATGTTCAATACTGAACCTATTAAAAAGAAACCAGACGAACCAGCTGTTTCTTGGGTTGACAACACATTTGCACATATGCCTGCCGTAGCTGTTATTACAATGCTCTCTAAATACCAAAGCGATGTCCGTAATACAGAAGCTGAGTTGATTCAATACTTCATCCAACAACAAGATGCTGGTGACTTCCGTGTAAATAAGATTCAAGCTCGTCTTATCCCTGATTCTAAAAATGTAATGCAAGGTGGTAGATATCACGCTGAAATTGCATTGATGGCTGTGGATACAACAAAAGCTCCTATTTACTTCGTTGGAGACAATCAATTGGATAGTTGTGTCATTGATATCCCATGTAATCAAATCGGTACATTCCCTATCAAAGGTCGTCTTGAAATGATTGACCAATATGGAGCAACTCAAACATACGAGTTTGAAGATCAGTATATGGTTTCAGCTCCTGCTGCTACAGTTGCCAACGTCGATATGAACGTTGTTTATCGTGGCTATGACAACAAAATGGAAATCTCTGTTCCTGGTCTTGCAGATAGCCAACTCCGTATTTCTGCAAACGGTGCAACAATGACTAAATCAGGTAACCAATATATCTGTAAACCATCGGCAAAAGACAAAATTACTATTGTAGTATCTGCTGATATTGATGGCAAAATGAGAACTATTGGACAAAAAGAATTCCGTGTACGTCCAGTTCCATCACCTTCAGCTTTCTTGAAATTGCCTAATGGCGAAAGATGGAGTCCTACAATGGAAACAGCAAGCAGATTAAAAAGAAAAGATTTGTTAGATGCAACTATTATCGCTGAGTACGAAGATGGTATGCTTAATGCTGATTTCGTTGTAACAGAATTTACTATCAAAATTCCAAGAGGTGCTGGTTTTGACCCAATTAAAGTCAGTGGCGGTAAATTTTCTGAAAGACAAATTGAACGTCTCAAAAATCTTAAACCAAAACAAGAATTCTTGATTGAACAGATTAAATATGAAATGAAAGGAGCCAAAACTGCAAAATCAGGTACACTTACTATGGGTACAGTCGCTATGCCTTAATATAAAAATAAACACAATATGAAACATTACAGATTCTTTACGACACTTATTGCTACCTTTACATTTTGTGCTATAATTAATGCACAAAAAGAGATTCCTGATAGTACAGAAGTATTATTTGATAGCAATGGTAGTTTTACACGTGTAATTAACACACCCGAAGAAGTTAATGCAAAACTTATAACAATCAATCCTCTCATTGATGAGGTTGTTTGGCGCAAAATAGTTACGCGCGTTGTAGATCTTCGCGAACAAGTTAATCGACCACTCTATTATCCTGATGCAAGTGAAGGTAATGAAATGGATGAAACCACTCAAAAGAATCTGTTTGCTATAATATTGTACAATCTTTATAAAGAGAATTTGGCTGTTTATGTAGACCCAAATTTGGGTGGACCAGATGTACCTCAATTTAAAGAAGAATTCAAAAAAAAATATGAAGACTTTGATTTCTTCAAAAATGAGATAATGTTAGAATTTACAGGTGATGACATTTATAAAATTATAAACTACGTTACACCTGGTGTTATCAAATATTATGTCCAAGAGGTTTGGTACTTTAACAAAACAACATCAACATTCCACAACAAAATTATAGCAATTGCTCCTTTCTTTGATCAAAGATATCACTTAGAAAACGGAGAAAATGGAGCTTTAGGAACATCTGACCCTTTGTTCTGGGTACCTTACGAAAAACTTCGTCCTTTCCTACAAGAAGAGTTTGTGAAAATGACAGGTCGTAATATTACTCCTCTCGTTAATTTTGATGAATTCTTTACGACTCGCCAATTCTATGGGTATATAGTTAAAGACTATGATATGCAAAATCGTCAACTCCAAGATATCTCAAACGACCCTATATATCTAAAACAAGAACAAGATCGTATCGAAAACGAAATATTGAATTTCGAACAAGATTTATGGAGTTACTAATTTTATAATAAAAAAAGAGACTGTACAAAAATACAGTCTCTTTTTTTACACTATACAAAAAGTCTCTTTTATATAAAAAGAAACTTTATTTCTATTTACAAAGGTTTCATCTATTTCTTCTAAACTCACTACACACAATCGCTGTTGCTATAGCTACATTCAAAGATTCACTTGTCGGCTCATCAACTGGATAACTAGGAATAAGCAACTTATCAGAAACTAATTTCTCTATATCCTCTGATATTCCATTTCCTTCATTTCCCATGACAATAACGCCATAATTACTTAATTCTGCATTATATATTGAATTTCCATCTAAAAATGTTCCATAAATAGGAAAATTATTCCGTTTACAAACATTTAAAGCATCTTTCAAATCTACATAATGAATATTAACTCTCGCTAATGCCCCCATAGTAGATTGTATAGTTTTTGTATTATATACATCAACAGTACCATGCGAGCAAATAATATTTTTTATCCCAAACCAATCTGCAACACGAATAATAGTACCTAAATTACCTGGATCTTGCACTGCATCTAATGCAAGAATCAATTCTCTATTTTGTAATAGAGAGTCAAGATTAAGTTCGTACTGAGATCGATAAAAAATTGCAAAAACAGGCGATGGAGAAGAAAGTGTTGTTATCTTTTTCATTTCATCTAAACTCTCAATCTCTATAGTTTCATCGCAATTTACCCTATTTAAAGCTAACCAATCCTTTGTTGCAACAATATATTTAGCTCTAAAATAAGGTAATAAATCACCAACTAATTTAACACCTTCAGCTATAAAAACTTGCTCACTATCTCTATTTTTCTTTAAATTTAGAGAGCTAAAATACTTAATTTTATTCTTAGATAAAGCCATAGTAAATATAATGTAAAAACGATATGCAAAGATAGTGATTTTTTCAATATTTTTTATTATCTTTGCAAATAATTGTGTATTGTCTTGAACAATATTTTTCAATGAAATTAAAAAGAATCTTTTATTACATATTTCTTCTTATAATATTGCCTACTTTTGGTAGTTGCAGTATGACTAAGTTTGTGCCTGAAGATCAATATTTATTGAAAAATGTAAAAATAAAAGCTACTATTCCAGATATAAATAATGAAGAACTAAAAAGTTATTTACGCCAAACTCCAAACAACACAGTACTTGGATTTTGGCCAATAAAATTAGCTTTTTACAATGCAGCAGGAGAAGATTCAACCAAATGGCGTAATCAATGGCTACGCCGCATAGGCGAACCTCCTATTATATACGATTCACTAAAGACCATCTATAGCTGTGATGAATTACAGAAAGTTATCTTTAATAAAGGGTACCTTAATGCTAAGGTAACGTCAAATGTAACAAAAAACGAAAAAAAAAGACAGGCAAAAATCACATATAATATTGAAGAGAGAGAACCTTACCGCTTACGAAATTATTTCATAACTATACCAGATTCGTTAGCATTAAAAGCCATCAATCTAAGAGAAAAACCTCTCATAAAATCTGGAGATTTATTTGATGTTGACCGACTTAATGAAGAACGCGAACAAGTAGCCAAAATTTTACGCAATCAAGGTTATTATAATTTTCGTAAAGAGTTACTATTTTTTTATGTGGATAGTACATTAAACTCTAATGAAATTGATGCTGAATTATCAATTCAACCTCAATACCTTGACAATGATTCTGCATTACAAATCATTTTCTCAAAAAAAGAAATTGAAAGTGTTACTATATTAGCAGTTAAAGATAATGATTTATTAAGAAAAGACTTAAAGTTAGACACTTTCCTACAGAACAATATAAAAGTTGTTTATAATAAAACAAATAAAGTTTTTAGACCTAAGGCTTTAATAAATAAAATATCTATTCAACCCAATAGATATTACTCTGATTTTATAGTTGAACGCACATATTCGCGTCTAAATTCTTTGAATGCAGCTAAATATGTTAATATTTCTTTTACAGAAAATACTAATAACCAATTAGACGCACAAATTGTAATAACACAAAATAAACCGCACACTATATCAGCTGAAATAGAAGGAACTTATTCTGGCGGAGACCTTGGTATTGGAGCTGCAATCGGTTACAAAAACAACAATATCTTTCACGGTTCAGAAATACTCAATATCAATATTAATGGCGGTTATGAAGCTATTGGCTCTTTGTCAGAATATCAATCGGCATGGGATATTGGAGGAGAAGCATCTTTGACATTCCCTACTCTGCTTATGCCAATGACTAATGACTTCAAACGTCGCGCAATAGGTAGTACGGAAATTGCAGCATCAATAAATTTCCAACAACGACCAGAATATCAACGAAATATATCAAGTGCTGGTATAAAATACAATTGGCGCTGGCACAGAATAAATTTCTCATTCAATTTACTTGATATAAGTTATATATATTTACCTTACATGACAGATGCCTTCAAAGATAAATATATGAAACCTACTTCAAGTATTCGTTTCAGCTACGAAGACCATTTCATTATGCGTTGGGGGCTAGGCATAAATATGTCCAATCGTCGAAATATGACGTTTAACACAAGTAGTTTTTATACGTTCCGAGCTAATGTGCGCACAGCAGGCAATCTACTTTATGGTATAAGCAATCTCATCAAACAAGAGAAAAATGAAGATGGTGTGTATAAAATATTCAATATTCAATACTCACAATTTGCTAAAACCGATATTGATTTTGCATATAATTGGTATCTAACAGATAAATCTCGATTGGTTTTTCACTCAGGTCTTGGTGTTGGTATTCCATATGGCAATGCCTCTATTCTTCCATTTGAAGAACGTTATTACAGCGGTGGGGCAAATAGTATGCGTGGATGGTCAGCACGCAGATTAGGTCCAGGTAATTTCTATAATAGTTCAGGAAGTATTGATTTTATGAAACAATCGGGCGATATCAAATTGGACTTAAACCTTGAAGCTCGTTTTCGCCTTATATGGAAATTAGAGGCAGCAGTTTTTGTGGATGCTGGTAATATTTGGACTATTCGTGATTATGCAGAACAATCTACAGGTGTTTTCCGTTGGAATGAATTTTACAAACAAATTGCTTGTAATTATGGTGCTGGACTTCGCCTTGACTTTGATTTTTTTGTTATACGTGTTGACTTAGGTATCAAATTATACGACCCAGGGTATCCTGTCAAGAGTGAACGATGGAGAACTGAGCTTACTTGGAAAAATGACTTCGCATTACATTTTGCAGTTGGATACCCATTTTAATTGAGAATTGAGAATTGAGAATTGAGAACTGAAAATCGAAAATTAAAAATAAATAATTATTCGTCTGACAAGTCTAACAAGTTCTGACAAGTCTGACAAAATCTAAAAATCTAAAAAAATGAAAAAAAGAATCACATTAGCGGTAGCTTTAATTTTAGCTACATTTGGTATCACTAATGCGTGTACTAACTTTATCGTTGCCAAAGGAGCATCGGTTGATGGCTCAACTATGGTAACTTATGCAGCCGATTCTTATTGGTTGTATGGCTCATTGTATCACTACCCTGCTGCGACTTATCCAGAAGGCGCAATGTTGGACATTTATGAATGGGATACAGGTAATTACCGTGGTAAAATCAAACAAGTAAGCCAAACTTACAACGTAGTGGGCAATATGAACGAACATCAACTCACTATAGGAGAAACAACTTGGACTGGTCTCACTGAGCTCCAAGACACTACAGGTATCATGGACTATGGTAGCCTTATCTACGTAACACTTCAACGTGCAAAAACAGCTCGCGAAGCTATTGTTACTATCGTCAATCTTGTTAACGAATATGGCTATTACTCAACAGGTGAATCGTTCTCTATCGTTGACCCTAACGAAGCATGGATTATGGAGCTCATCGGTAAAGGTCCTGGTTCAAAAGGTTTTGTATGGGTAGCACGTCGTATTCCTGACAACTGCATCTCGGGCCACGCTAACCAAGCTCGTATCACAACTTTCCCACTCGAAAGCCGCAAAGATAAAACTACTATTTCAAGCAAAAACCTTAAAAAAATATATAACCCTGAGGTTACAACAGTATATGCCCACGATGTAATCAAATTTGCTCGTGAAAAAGGTTATTTCAATGGTGAAGATACAGAATTTAGCTTCTCTGACATTTATAATCCTCTCGATTTTAGTGGCGTTCGCGCTTGTGAAGCTCGCGTATGGTCATTCTTCCGTCGCCACGACAAAACTATGGACAAATATTTGTCATACATCATGTGTGATACTAAAGAACGTATGCCTCTTTGGATTCAACCAGAACGCAAACTTTCTGTAAAAGACCTCCAAGATGCTATGCGCGACCACTACGAAGGTACACCACTTGATATGTCAAAAGGTCAAGGTGCAGGTAATTTCAACTCTGTATATCGTATGACTCCACTCATCTATAAACACAATGGTAACGAGTATTTCCACGAACGTCCAGTCGCAACACAACAAACAGGTTTCTCTTTCATTGCCCAAATGCGTGACTATGTACCTGCTGAAGCTGGTGGTATCCTTTGGTTTGGTCTTGATGATGCAACTTGCAACTTGTATGTACCTATCTACTCTTGCATTACTGAAATTCCTGAATCTATGAACGAAAAAAATGGCTCAATTCTTGATTTCTCTTGGACTTCAGCATTTTGGATTAACAACTGGGTAGCTCAAATGGTATATCCTCGCTATTCTATGCTCTACCCAGAAGTGCAAAAACGTCAAGGTAAAATTGAACACGAATTCTTCAACGATGTAGAAGAAGCTGATCGTTATGTAGCTCAACTTGTAAAAGATGGTAAAACACAAGAAGTTCGCACATTCCTCAACCAATTCTGTAAAGTAGAAGCAGAAAAAGCTATTAACACATGGCGCAAATTAGGTGAATACTTAATGGTTAAATATCTCGATGATGCTATCAAAGGTGAAAAAGATGGTAAATTCGATGGCAACCACAAACGTATTCCTAACAAAGTAACTCGTCCAGGCTACTCTTCTGAATACATCGAAAAAGAATTTGTTCGCCCTAACCCAGAACGCTTCCGCGTAAAAACAGCTGAAGAAATGAACAACCGCAAATAACAACTAACTAAATTCAAATAATTATGAAAAAAGTAAGTATTTTATTAACTTTAATTTTGACACTCACAATGTGTTGCAAAAAAACTGAGCAAAACCCATTCTTCGTAGAATCTACTGCTCCTCACGGAACTTTCCGTTTTGACCAATTAAAAAACGAGCACTTCAAACCTGCTTTCGACAAAGCTATGGCAGATCACAAAGCAGAAATCGAAGCTATCATCAACAACCCAGAAGCTCCTACATTCGAAAACACTATCGTTGCACTCGATCGTTCAGGAGCTCTCTTCAATCACGTTGCTTCTGTATTCTTCGCACTTGATGGTGCTGAATCTAACGCAGAAATGGCTCAAGTAATGATGGAAGTTATGCCACTTATTACTAACCACTCTAATGAAATTAACCTTAATGAACAACTTTTCGAACGCGTGAAAGCTGTTTACGAAACTCGTGAATCATTGAGTCTCAACACAGAAGATGCTATGTTGCTCGAAAAGACATTCAAAGGTTTCGCTGACAATGGTGCTAATCTTTCAGCAGAAGACAAAGAGACTTATAAACAACTTTCTGAAAAACTTAGCCTTGCTACTATGCGCTTCAAACAAAACTCTTTGAATGAAACAAATGCATATAGCCGTCTTGTTACTGACTCAGCAGAACTTGCAGGTATGCCTGCTTATTTCATGGAAATGACTGCTGCTAACGCTAAAGCTGCAGGCAAAGAGGGTTGGTTGCTCGACCTCAAAGCTACTTGCTATTCTCCACTTCTTACATTTGCAGACAACCGCGCTCTTCGTGAAGAAATCTGGCGTGCATTCAGCACTCAATGTCTTGATGGCGAATTCTCTAACATCGAGAACATCAAAGAAATCATCAACACTCGTCTTGCTATTGCTAACCTCTTCGGCTGCAAAAACTATGCTGAATATGCACTTAAAAACCGTATGGCTGAAAAGACTGAAAACGTTGAAAACCTTCTCAACGCTCTTATCGAAGCCTACTCTCCTGTTACTCAAGCTGAAGTAAAAGAGATGCAAGAATTTGCTAAATCACAAGGTGCGGACTTTGAACTCATGCCTTGGGACTGGAGCTACTATGCTGAAAAACTTCAAGCTGCTAAATTCGACCTCAACGAAGAGATGACTAAACCTTATTTTGAACTCGAAAGCGTGAAAAAAGGTGTATTCGGTTTGGCTACTAAACTCTATGGTTTGAACTTCACTAAAAACACAGAAATTCCTGTATATCACCCAGAAGTTGATGCTTACGAAGTAACTGACGAAAATGGCAACTACGTAGCAGTACTTTACACAGACTTCCACCCACGCGCAGGTAAACGTGCAGGTGCATGGATGACTGAATATAAAGGTCAATGGCGTAATGCTGATGGTACAGATTCTCGTCCACATATCACTATCGTAATGAACTTTACTCGCGCTACAGAAAGCACTCCTGCTCTTCTCACATTTGATGAAGTTGAAACATTCCTCCACGAATTTGGTCACGCTATCCATGGTATGGTTACAGAATGTACTTACCCTTCACTTTCAGGTACTAACGTATATCGTGACTTCGTAGAACTTCCATCTCAAATCATGGAAAACTGGGCAACAGAAAAAGAATTCCTTGATGGTTGGGCTAAACACTATCAAACAGGCGAGCCTATCCCAGCTGAATTGATTCAAAAACTTGTTGATGCGTCTAACTTTAACTGCGGTTATGCTTGTCTTCGTCAAGTATCATTTGGTTTGCAAGATATGGCATTCCACACTATCACTGAACCATTCAATGGCGACCCTTGCGAAGTAGAACGCACATCAACAGCTCCAACTAACTTCCTTCCTAACGTAGAAGGTACAGGTCGTTGCACAACATTCAACCACATCTTCTCTGGCGGTTATGCAGCTGGTTACTATTCATATAAATGGGCAGAACAACTTGATGCAGATGCGTTTGCATTGTTCAAACAAAATGGTATTTTCGACCGTGCTACTGCTGAGTCATTCCTTAACAACGTACTCAAACGTGGTGGTACTGAACACCCTATGACGCTTTACAAACGTTTCCGTGGTCAAGAACCTACAATCGATGCTATGCTTGAACGTAATGGTATCAAACGTTAATAGTTTATAACTCAATAAAAATAACCGGATATTCTGGATTTACCTGAATATCCGGTTGTTTTTTTATTTTCTTTATTATCTATTACTTAGCATTATAGCCTGCACCGAAGAGGGCGAAGTCCATTATTGCGGGGTCGTGGGGATAGAGTTTACGGCAATTGGCAGTGAGTTCTTCGACAGCACGCATATCGGCAGAGGTGCGGGTGAGGAGTCCATGCTCACGGGCTACTCTATTTACGTGAACATCAAGAGGTATTAGTAAATCAGCAGGATTAAGTTTGGTCCATACTCCTAAATCGACTATTCCGTCACGACGAATCATCCACCTCAAGAATAGTGATAAGCGTTTACATGCGGATTTGCTATCTTTTGGTATGCCGTTGGCATGCAAAAGAGAAATTAAGGCATTGAGGTATTCTTTTTTTATTCCCAATTCATCATTTTTCTTTATTATTGCTTCTTCAAGAGTTTCGTATTGTTGATAAACATTGTAGAGGCTTTGCATTAGGTCGTGGAAGTCGCGATAGAAAAAGAGTCGATAGAAATTCTTATCAGAGTCTTTATATTCGCGCCACTGACATGACATGACGTAATCGTATGGTTTACCGGTCATTAGGTCGTATGCCATACAGCATTTCTTGTAGATTTGATTGCGATTGCCATACGCTAACCATGAACAGACGATGCCCATTACTTCTATGTCTTTCTGCTCGTTGCAGCGCTTCACTACCGCCACAGGGTCGGTAGCAAAATAGCGCATGTCGTTGTATTCTTTTATCAATTTGTCCCAATTGGTCATATTTTTATTCTTTTTTATTCAAATTGCAAAAGTATAACAAATAATTTATATAACAAAATGTTTTGGCTAATTTTAGGTAAGGTTTGCTTTATGGTATGTTTATAGTATGTTTATAGTATATTTATCCTATATTTATAGTATATTTATAGTATATTAAGGGTATGGAGAAGTATAGGATTGAAAAGTGGGTGTGTTGGAATATTATATTTTTTGTTTTTTTAATAAATAATCATTAGTTTGTTATGATTTTTTTTTGTAACTTTGCGACTAAATGTGTAAAACCTAATGGTACTGACTATCGACATAGGCAATACTAAGACGAAGGTAGCTGTTTTCGAAGGAGAACAGCCGGTGGAACATATTGTTGTTGAACAAATTAACGTGGAGTGTATTGATGGATTGATTGATAGATTCGGGGTGTTTGATAACTTGATTATTTCGAGTGTTGATGCGGAGGAAGAGCAACGTGTTGCAGAATTGTTTAGCGAATTTGGGCTAAAATGCCATTTGTTGTCGTATAAATCGCCTCTGCCATTTGAGATTGATTATCTCACGCCTGAAACTTTGGGTAAAGATCGTATTGCGGCTCTTGCTGGTGCGTATGCTGTGGGGGGCGAAGGGAATTATTTGGTAATTGATTGTGGCACGTGTAATACGTATGATTTGTTGGTGAATGGGCATTTTGTGGGTGGTAATATTGCTCCTGGTATACAGATGAGGTTGGATGCTATGCATCATTTTACGGCTGCTTTGCCTCAATGTTCAATTCAAAATGCACAATTCACGATTGATAAGTCGTTAGGAGAGACTACAAAATCGGCTATTTTGAATGGGGCTTATTGTGGGGTGATAAATGAAATAAATGGCTATATTGAGCGTTATTCACGCGAGTATGATGATTTGAAGGTTGTGCTTACGGGTGGGCTTTTTAATTTGCAAATTGCAGATTTTAGATTGCATATTGTGGATAATAATACGGAACTTTTGTTTGAGCCTACGCTTGTGCCAAAGGGGTTGAATTATATTGTTAATAGTTTAGAGTAATAATAGTTTTGAATTAAGATATGAAAAAGGTAACGATAATATTATTAGGGTTGATAAGTGCTTTGATGATGATTGCACAGAACAATACTAATTCGCCATATACGCGATATGGTTATGGGCACTTGGAGGATGATTGTTTTTCGCGTTCGCAGGCGATGGGTGGTGCGTCGATTGGTCTTCGCACTAAAAATGCTATTAACTCAACTAACCCGGCATCGTATAGTAGCATAGATTCTACTTCTTTTATTTTTGAGATGGGTGTTTCGGGGTTGTTGTCGAATTTTCGCAGTGAAGGGGCTCAAAATACGTCATTTACAGGCAATCTTGACTATATTGCGTTGCAGTCGCCTATCACAAAATGGATGGGATTGTCGGCTGGATTGATACCATATTCGTATGTTGGTTATAACTACAAATATACTGATTCGATACAGATACCTTTTGAGGAAAAATATAATGTGTATGACAAGACTTATTATGGCAAAGGGGGTATCAGTCAGGTATATTTGGGTCTTTCGGTTGACATTGCAGACCATTTGGCATTAGGTGTGAATGGTTATTATATGTTTGGCAACATAAATCACTATAAGGCTGTAAGTTATAATCAATCGGAATTGACTACAACGAATACTGTGATGCTTAGCAATTTGTATATTCGCAGTTTCAATGCTCGTTTTGGTCTTCAATATCATGAGACGATTGGCGAGAAACATAAATTCAACATTGGTGCGATATATGAATTCCGCTCAGGCATGAATGGCCGATTTGAGCAAACGACCACAAGTACAGATACTTTGAAGATGAATTCGAGCGAGTTGTTTGAAATGCCATCATTGTATGGTGGTGGTGTTACATATACGTATGACGATAAATTGATAATAGGTGCGGATTTTATGTATCAGGAATATAGCAAGGCTCTATATTATGGCAAACGTGATACGCTTGCCAATCGCATGAAAATATCGCTTGGAGCAGAATATACGCATGACCCACGAGGAAGAAAATATGTTGATAGAATGTCGTGGAGATTGGGGGCTAAATATAATAGTTCGTATGCGACAGTAAATGGCAGACAAGCAGGAGATTTTTCGATTACTTGTGGTCTTGGATTGCCACTTAGAACATCGAAAACTATTATAAATGTGAACTTTGAATATGGCAATATTGGTGGTATGATGGCAACGTTGAAAGAAAACTATTTCAAGTTTGGACTTAACTTCTCGCTTAATGAAACTTGGTTTGTGAAGGCGAAAGTGAGATAATTTTAAAGTTTAGAGTTTAGAGACCATTTTCGCCATACGGCTCAAGACCATTGGTTCGGCACTAAACACTATGAAAACTAAAAGTTGATAATTAAACTTTTTATGGGAATTGTTGTCAAAGAAAACAAAGGAAATATCAATTTAATAATTATAAATAAATTTACTATGAAATCATTGAAATTAACTGCTCTTTTTGTAGCGATGTTGTTTGTTGGTAGCGTGGCTGCACAAATGACAGAAGAATGTAAAGTGAATCTTTCGCTTTTCACAGAGTATGCAAAAGTGAAAAACTATGCTGACGCATACGAGCCATGGGCAAAAGTTTACAAAGAATGTCCAACAGCATCAAAAAACATTTATAGCCTTGGTGTTAGAATTCTTGAATGGAAAATCAAACAAGCTACAACTCAAGACGAATTCAAAGCTGCATTCGACCAATTGATGAAATTGTATGACGATCGTATCCAATACTACGGCAATGATGTAAAAACTCCTCGCCCTGCAATTTTGGCAGATAAAGCAACAAAACACAGCAAATATTTCCCTGATGATAACGCAACTATCTATCCATGGATTAAAGAAGCTATTCACGGATTGGGCAATGCATCGGCAGCAAATGAATTGCAACTCTTTGTTTTCACTTCTGCTAACCTCTATAAAGCAGACAACACATTGGCAGAACAATTCATCGGTGACTATACATTTGCAGATGCTATCTTGACAGCAAATAGCCAAAATGCTGACTTGAAAAACGCAGATAATTATACAAGTGTGAAATCGGCAGTTGACGTACTTTTCGCAGCTTCAGGCGTTGCTGATTGTGCAAAAATGAACGAAATCTTCTTGCCAAATGTTGAAAAAAATAACGCAGACCTTAAATATCTTGAAGGTGTAATGAAATTGTTCAAACGCTTGAAATGTATCGAACACGAAGCATACTACAAAGCAGCAGAATATGCGCACAAAATTTCTCCATCTGCAGAAGCTGCTACAGGTCTTGGCAATATGTCATACGTAAAAGGTGACTATAATAAAGCTATTGAATATTATCAAGAAGCAATAAATCTTTCAACTGAAGATTTGGATATCTCAGACAACTTGTTCCGTATTGCTCAAGTATATTACAAAAAAGGTGAATATACTAACGTGCGTAAATACTGCAAAGAGTCATTGGCTAAAAATCCTGCTCAAGGTCAACCTCATATCATGTTAGGTCTTGTATATGCACAAGCAAAAATATCAGACGACCCAACACTCCAAAAAGCTGTATATTGGGCATCTGTTGACCAATTTGCTAAAGCAAAAAGCGTTGAACCAACAGAAGATATGGTTGAACAAGCAAATAAACTCATTCGCACATATAGCGCATACTTCCCTTCAAAAGAAGAGGTGTTCATGCACCCTGACGTAGAAGAAGGTAAATCACACTATGTAGGTGGTTGGGTAAGCGAAACAACTACTGTTCGTAGCAAATAATTAACTAATGCACAATTCTCAATGCACAATGCACAATTCTCAATACACAAAAAATAGTCAAAAAATTCATATAATGACAGTTTATTGTGCATTGTGCATTGTGCATTGTGCATTATTTTTTTCGTGCCAAACTAAACACGAAATGACCGAGTCGGTAACGGATATCAAACATACTCCACAAGTATATGCCGACTCAATAACTACTATCGTATCAGATTCGGGGATTATACGTTACAGAATTATTGCTCCTGATTGGTACGTCTATGAAAAAGCAGACACACCATATTGGGATTTTCCAAATGGATTGCGTTTTGAACGCTTTGATGAAAACTATAGAGTTGATGCAGAAATAGAATGTGATAGAGCTGTGTATTACAGCAAATTAGACTTATGGAAACTCAACGACAATATTGAAGCAACCAACCTCAGCAAAGAGGAATTTTATACCAACGAATTATATTGGAACCAAAAAGAAGAACGCGTATATAGCGATTCTGCAATAACAATCATCCAAAAAGAGAGAAAAATACTCGGCGTGGGATTTGAATCAAATCAAACCTTCAGTCGATACAGCATACGCCAACCTAAAGGCACAATACCGATTGAGGAGTAAGGAATTGAGAGTTGAGAATGGAAAATTGAGAATTGAAACTTTATATTCTAAACTTTAAACTCTAAACTAAATAATGGTCAATTATTGGGCTATAGCCATATCACTCATATTTTCAGCTCTATTCTCAGGAATGGAGATTGCTTTCGTATCATCCAATAAACTGAGATTTGAAATTGATAAAAAATCAAACTCGCTAACATCTAAAATAATAGAATTCTTCTACCGCCATAGCGAACAATACATATCTACAATGCTTGTTGGCAATAACATCGCTCTTGTCGTATATAGTATTCAAATGGCAAATCTGCTTACAGGAGTTATCCAACAACATATAGTTACTTCTGATTTCGTGGTAATGATTATTCAAACAATTATTGCAACAATCATTGTTCTATTCACAGGCGAATTTATACCAAAAATGATATTCAAAAGTAGCCCAAACGTATGGCTCAGTATATTTTCACCCTTCATGTACATTATTTATATAGTACTCTACCCTATTACTATATTCACTACTTTCCTCTCAAAAAACATTCTCCGCCTATTCAAACTATATAATCCACAACACGAAACCCATGAATTAAGTAAAGTGGACTTAGACTATCTTATCAATGAATCAATCGAAGGCTCTGATAGTCAAGAAGAGATTGAGCATGACGTAAAAATATTCCAAAATGCACTTGATTTCTCAGAAGTAAAACTCCGCGATTGCGCTATACCTCGTACTGAAATTACTGCCCTTCCTGAAGAAGGAACCTCACTTATCGATTTAAGAAATACTTTCACAAACACAGGCTACTCAAAAATACTCATCTATCGCCAAAGCATTGACAATATCATAGGTTACTTCCACTCGAACGACCTCTTCAAAAATCCTGAAGATTGGAAAAAACAGATACGTCCACTACCTATCGTACCCGAAACTATGGCAGCAAATAAACTAATGGACATCTTCATGCAAGAGAAAAAAAGTATTGCAGTCGTAGTTGACGAATTTGGTGGCACTGCGGGCATCGTAACTCTTGAAGATATTATGGAAGAAATCTTCGGAGAGATAGAAGACGAACACGATAATCGCGAATGGGTCGCTCGACAAATTGCCGACAACGAATACATGCTATCAGGTCGCCTCGAAATTGACACTGCCAATGCAAAATTCGACTTCGACATCCCCGAATCTGACAATTACGTAACCGTAGCAGGATATATACTACACCACTACCAAAAATTCCCAAAACTCAACGAAACAATAAAAATCGAAAATTATACATTCAAGATAATGCAAGCCCATAACAATCGAATTGATTTAGTAAAACTAATATTCGACAACAAAGAATAAGAAACTATAAATCAACATATTATAAATTTTATTGCAAAATATTTCGTACATATAAACTTTTTTTGTAAATTCGCACTTCGTAATATTATCATGTAAAATAAGACGCAAAAGCATCCTATTTTGCATGTAATTTACTATGTTATAACAATTTACAATATACAAAAAGAACAAAATAAAAAACAAATAATACAAATAAAAATGGCAACATTAGAAAAAATTAGAAGTAAAGGTCTCCTACTCTTAATTGTAGTAGGTTTGGCTTTGGTAGTCTTCATTGTTGGAGACTTAGTAAATTCAGGTTCAACTTATTTCCAAGAAAACAGCGCTAACGTAGCTGTTATCAATGGCGATAAAGTCAAAATTCGCGACTATGCCGATAAAATGGAGCAATTCAACGATGTTGTAAAATTGCAATATGGCAACAACATCAATGATGACATGATGGAACAAATCCGTCAAATGGTATGGGAAAGCACTGTAACCGAAAAAGTTATCGGTGACGACTGCGCTGAAATCGGCATGATGGTTACTAAAAACGAATTGGCTGACATGCTCGTAGGTAACAACATCAGCCCTATGATGATGAACAACCAAATGTTCTTCAACGAAAATGGTCAATTCGATGTAAACATTGTTAAACAATTCATCGCTATGCTTGATAGCGAAGATGCATCACAAAACATCCCTTACGAGCAACTTCGCCTCTATCGCAACTATTGGCGCTATTGGGAGCACGCAATCAAAACTAACCGCCTTCAAGAAAAATACACTAACTTGTTGAACGCAGCTTTGGTTGTTAACTCATTAGAAGCTAAATACGCTTACGACAACGCAAAAGTATCAGCTGATGCTGTTTATGCAATGAAAAACTATTTCGCTATTGCTGATTCAACTATCAACGTAACTGACGCTGAAATCAAAGCTCGCTACAACGAGAAAAAAGAACAATTCAAACAAAAACAATCAGCTGACGTGAAATACATCGTTGTTGACATCAAACCATCAGCAGAAGACTTTGCAGAAGTAGAAAAATGGATTAACGACTTGAAAGAAGAATTCACTACAACAGAAGAAGTTGCTGACGTAGTAAACTCTAATTCAGACGTTCAATATCGTGGCGAAAACTTGGTTAAAGAGCAAATCGATGCCGACTTCCAAGAATTTGCATTCGCAGGCAAAGCAGGTGAAGTTATGGGTCCTATCTTTGTTGACAACACATACAAAATGGCTCGCATCATCGAAAACGGCATCAATTCAATCGACTCCGTAAACCTTAGCAACATGTATCTCCGCCGCGAAACTGCCGAAGCTACTCAAGCATTGGCTGATAGCATCATGGATGCAGTGAAAAAAGGTGCCGACTTCGCAGAATTGGCAAAAACTCACTCACTCCTCCAAAACGCTGCTAACGGTGGCGAAATCGGTTGGGTAAGCGAAATGGGTCTCGAAAAGAAAATCGCTACTCCTGCTTTCTCTACTCCTGCTAAAGGCATGTTCCAAGTAAAAGAAGGCAACGACATCAACCTCTTCATCGTCAACGAACTCGGCAAAAATGTAGTAAAAGCAAAAGTTGCAGTTCTTGCTCGCACAGTAGATGCTACTTCACGCACACAAGCTAACCTCTACAACTCACTCAAACAATTCATTGTTGATAACAACACAATCGAAAAACTCGAAGCAGAAGCTGCTAACAATGGCTACGTTGTAATGTCAGCCAAAAACCTCGACATCAACGCAACTACTATCAACAACGTGAAAAAAGCTCGCGAAGCAGTCCGTTGGGCATTCGAAAACAAAGAAGGTGCTATCAGCGATATCTTCGAAGTCGAAAACCAAATCATCGCAGTTGCTGTCGACAAACACAATGCTGAAGGCTACCGCTCTATCGAAAGCCTACGTCCACAACTCTTGTCAGAACTCCGCAACGAGAAAAAAGGTGATGTCATTATGGCAGAAATGAATGGCAAAACAATGGAACAACTCACAGCAGAAGGCTTCCGCATCGACACAGTTCGCAACATCAACTTCGCAAGCACCTATGCAGGCGCTATCGGCAACGAACCATCACTCTTCGCTCGCGTAGCAACTGCCGAAGTAGAAAAAGAATCTGCCCCTATCAAAGGTAACACAGGTGCTTATATCTTCAAAGTAATCAACAAAAACGAAGAAGCAAAACCATACAACGAAAAAGAAGAAATGGTAATGCTCGAAACTCGCGAAGCTTACATGAACTCATACCTCGCAATCGAAGCACTCAAAGAAGCTGCCAACATCGAAGATATGCGTTACAAATACTATTAATCAAATCAACCCATTCATAACAAGTAGAGACGTAGCCAGCTACGTCTCTCTTTTTTTGTGTGCTTATTTTAACAGAAGTACAAAATTTAATTTTCGGGAGAATATGTTTATTTACTATTGATAGGATTGTATTGGTTTAATTTGTTTTTTTAAAGTACAAGCCTTGTAATTAATTAGTAATTTTTATGAACCGAAGGTCTTGGAGCCGAAGGTGATAAATAAGGAAAAGTGGGATTATGGATAAGAATAGGCGTAGCTCATTGTGTGAGTTATGCTTTTTTTGTGTTATTTTTATATGATAGTAATGATAGTAAAACTATAAAAAAGAAGAGGGTGTGTCAAAATAGGCACACCCTTTTTTTTGTTGATTGGTTACTCCATATTAGAGGCTTTGTTGTAGTACGAAGCGAAAGCTGCACCACGAGCGGTTTTCCACTTGCCGTTAGAGGCATCTGCAATTGCTTGCCATTCCTCTTTTTTCTCTGGATCAGACATGTCTGCCGCGGCTTGTGTTGCTGCTGACGAGAAGCGTTCGCGTGCTGCGAGCTGAGCTGCGGTAGGGTCGAGGTTTGATGGTGTCATTTCCCATGCGTATGTTTGTCCGAAGCGTTTACTGAAGACGAGTTTTTCGTTTTTGTCGAGTTTGCCTTTGATTGCATCGACTACTGAGATGGTTTCGATTTTTGCCATAATAATAAGAATTAAGAATTAAAAATTAATAATTAAGAATTGTTTTTTGTGAGACAGGAAGACTGGAGAACGTGATTTTTTCTCACAGAATTTTTTTTCTCACGGAATGCACGGAGCTCACGGAAAACGACTCGCTTTGCTTGTCGTTGCCATGCGGGATTTTGTTTTTTTTAGACAGAAAGACATAAAGATATATATCTCTATACATATACCTCGTTACACCTATGGTACAACGAGGTTGAAAAATGACAGACCTGTCGGGGAGATATAAAACTGACGTCAGTTAATTATATTTCAAACGTAAGAGATTTAATATATTAAGTCTTCTTTAAGAGATTGGCTGTTTGTCTTTGAAACAGTCGGGGTTTAATACTTTATAATAACGGTATGGTGCAAATTTTAATCCGTCTAAAATGCCTTCTAAAAAGAAATATGAGACTTCTAATAAGCTGACATATTCTGATGCTCTGTCGGAATGACGACGCACCAATACATGATATTCAAGTGCCTTATGATATAAAGGTTTCCCTTTTTTATTGTTTGGGACAATATTAAATACTGTGACGTAATAGTCTTCACCAAGTGAGTACCATTGGTCATTACATTTTAACTACAAGTCTGGATTGTTGATTATGTAGGACATACAAGAGCCAGAACCATTGCATTTTTCTACTAATTTGTTTAATTTCTTAAGTTGTCGTTTAGACAACAATTTTGTTAAATTAGTCATAATAATTTTTTTATACATTAATAATTTAGGTTCAATAAATCATGTGCTTGAAATAGCACTAAATTACAGAGAATGAACCTTTTTCCTCTGTAATTTTATGCAAAGATACTACAATATTAGCCAAAAATAAAATTTTTATAATAATTTTTTTTTTTGCATGGTTTAGACTAATATATATGATGTTTTTGATGCTGTGATAGCAATAAAAAATGTATTTTACTATATATATGTTAATAAATGTTAAAATATTAGAATACTATAAAAATGTTTGTTTTCGGAAGATATTGTTGTATATTTGGGGTGTTGCACTAAAAGAGGTAATAAGCCTTTCCCATATATCTCAATCGAATGAGATACATGGTTCGGTGATTGGGTTGATAGTTTTGACAGGTACGTTTCTATACCTGTATTTAGGTAAAGAGTCAATATTGAGAAAATCTCTTTTTTTCCTTCTTCAATAAATGTGTTTGACTTTCATTAAATCTGGTAAAGCTTCAAGGGTGAAGTTTTCTTTAATGTAATCTACACTTTTGTTTAGAAGAACATCATAGAGTTTATAGGTCAGGTCTAAGTCGTAGACCATTAGGAAATAGAAGTGACGAGGAGCTATTTTATCCCAATCTATTGGATAGTAGATTGTAACTGTGACGAGCTTGTAGAAGCCGTCTGATGTTAAAGAAACACTGTCGTAAAGGTCTATTTGACACTGACAGTTGATTACTTCAGATCTAATTTGCGAGATCTGATCGGAAAATAAAATTTTCATAATTTTTATTACTGTTTTTAACGAGGTGGCATCCTCTTTTTTAATTTAAGACTCTGGTTATTAGTACATTACAAAATCAAAGGAGAGTCTGTTGCCTTTGAATTTTTTGCAAAGATAGTAACAGTTAGATGAAAAACAAACCAAATCGCTCATTTTCAATATTTTAACATTAAAAATGAGATATATTATGTTTTTTATATCGAAAAGTAGAATAACGATTTATTATTAGAATTTAACGAATGTTTTATGGAAAAATTAAGACAAAATGGAAAAACGGGTTGGGCAGTTTTTAGCCCGACATTAATAGATGCTTAGGTGGAAGAGATTGATTTAGCATCGGAAAAGAAAGAAGATGGTCAAAGAATTAGCTTGGGACAGAGCTACTTTGACAGTAGAAATGGATTTTTAGAGAGTAATATTGCTTTGACGAAAGAGGAATTGCTGGAGAAGTATGTTATTCATGACGAATGGTTTACGATTTATGGCTGGATGACTTGCAGACTGAAATTGAGCGGAAATGAGTTGATGGTATATGCTGTTGTTTATGCTTTTAATGCGAGAGGGGTGGCTCTGAGTGCTTCGCAAGAGTATATTGGAGCAAAGTGTGGTTGTACAAGAAAAGCAGTGAACAGAGCTATAAAGGCTCTTGTGAAGAAGGGTTTGCTGTTGAAAATCAATGTTCATCCAAAAGGGAATGATGATGTAACATATATTGCATACGTGTGTAAGAGGGCTGTTGGAGTGCATAGCGGTAATATTGTGTTCGCCAGAGAGAAAGGAGATAGGCATCATAAATGTGAAATCAGAGTATGCATGGTGAAGCATAATGATGACAAGAATGACCTATTTGGTGTAGAAATTTTTATTTGATGGAAATGGCTAAAAACGTAGCACACGAAAAAAATAGATGGGTGTAACCTTGGGTTACATAATATATTATATAATGTATAATATGTTATATATATATTGTGTAACTAATGGTTACACCCTTTTTGTTGTCGTTAGAGTTAGTGGTGATTTTTTTTTAACAAAATGTATGGTGAGGGTATGGTGAGAGTTGCTGTTTTGGTGGGGAGGGGGGTATGTAAAAACACAGAAGCCTTGCTCACGCAAGACTCCTGCCTACATTATCTATAATCTATAATCTATGAAAAACTTTGAAAGTTTGTTAATTCTGTTCTTTTACGATGCAAAGATACGACATTTTAACCAAATAGACAATAGAAAATGGAATATTTAACATTAAATTAACATTGTTTTGTTGTATTTTTAACAAATGAGGGTTGTTTTTAACATTGTGGTGGTGTTTTCTTAATTATATTATCTATTAGATGAAAGATATTTTAACTAATGTGATGGATTTTTCGTGTTGTTTGTGGCATAATTATTGGTTGTTTGGAAAAAAATCGCTAACTTTGCGGTGGAAATTTGTGTTTTGGACAGGAAGACAGAAGTACATAATTTTAGGTTAGGGGGGGGGAGGACTAATGTGTCGTTATTTTTACTATCAAAAAAAAGCATAATAAGACATGAATCATATTGCAGATTTATTGCCTGCGTTTCCGCTGACGGACCCGATAGCTATATTTTTGTTGGTTATCGTGATAATTCTGTGTGCTCCTATATTGAATAGGTTTAAGATTCCTCATATTATTGGGTTGATTTTGGCGGGTACGTTGTTTGGTCCGCATGGGTTGAATATTTTGTCGAACGATGCAAGTTTTGAGTTGTTTGGCAAGGTGGGTATCCTCTATATCATGTTCCAAGCGGGTTTGGAGATTGACCTTAATACGTTCAAACAGAATAGCACAAAGAGTATTTTGTTTGGTATATACACGTTTGTACTGCCAATGGCATTTGGTATTATAACGGGTATGTGGCTGTTGGAGATGAATTTCACGCGTGCTACTTTACTTGCGAGTATGTATGCCTCACACACGTTGATAGCCTACCCTATTGTGAGCAAAATGGGTATATCGAAAAATCGTGCTGTCAGCATTACCATTGCGGGAACAATCATCACTGTTACAGCATCTTTGCTTATATTGGCTGTGATAGTTGCGGCTGCACAAGGTGAAATGAATGCAGGTTATTGGACTAAATTTGGGGGTTCGACCCTCGTGTTCTGTGCAATAGTTTTTGGGGTATTGCCTCGACTGTCTAAATATTTTCTCCGCCGTTTTAATGATAGTGTGGCTCAATATATCTTCGTGATGGTGGTTATTTTCTTTGCTTCGCTATTGGCTCAAGCGGCAGGATTGGAGGGTATTCTTGGTGCATTCTTTGCAGGGTTGATACTTAATAGACTGATTCCGAGCGTATCGCCATTGATGAATAGAATTGAATTTGTGGGTAATGCGATATTTATTCCGTTTTTCTTGTTGAGTATTGGTATGCAAATTGACTTGCGTGCTTTTGTTACAAGCCTTGAATCGGTGAAAGTGGCAATAGTGATGACCGTAGTTGCTACCGCAACTAAATGGATGGCGGCAAAATTGTCTCAAGTAACTTCGAGATTGAGTTCGGTTGAAGGCGACTTGATATTTGGATTGAGTAATGGACAAGCGGCTGCAACTTTAGCAGCAGTAATGATTGGTTATAATATAGGTCTGCTTGATGAAAATGTGTTGAATGGCACTATTGTGATGATTTTGGTAACATGCACTATTTCGTCAATAGCCACAGAACGTGCTGCCCGCAAGATTGCAATTGAGGAGATACAACAAGATGAACAACGTCAGAAACTTGGCACTGAGCGCATACTTATTCCTATTTCAAATCCACAGACAATGCCTCAGTTGCTAGACATCAGTAATTTAGTGAAACAACGCAATAATAAAACACTCTTTGCACTGAAAATCAATAATGACCCTGAAGATACTGCAGGCGCAAAATTGATGGAGAGTGCGGCTAAATTGGCTTCGGCAACCGACAATAAATTGGTGCAAATAATGAAGTGCGACTTAAATATTGCAAATTGTATTATCGACACTGTACAATCAAACAAAATCACCGACCTTATTGTCGGTATTCACCACAAAGCCAATATAGTAGATACATTCCTCGGAGGTATGATTACTTCGTTGATAAATGGTACATCTAATCAAAACTTAATTATTTATGGACCTAAAAAACCTATAAATTCCGTAAAACGATTGGTAGTTGCAGTGCCTCAAATGGCTGAATTAGAAGTAGGTTTTGATGTTTGGTTCGACCGTATCAAAAATATTGCATCACAATTGAGTATTCCTGTGGTGTTTTATGCGAACAAAAATACAACTATTGCACTTAAAAAACAGTGCGAAATACATTCATCGCTCAATGTTTCGTTCCGCGAATTGGCATCATGGGAAGACTTCTTGATTATATCAAAACATATCAAACATGGCGACACGTTAATCGTAATTACTGCACGTAAGGCTACTCTTTCATACAACAACCTATTCGAGAAAATACCTTATTATCTCAATAAATACTTCACAGACAACAACTTCTTGTTGATATACCCACGCCAAACAGCACCAGACGGAACAGATAACGATATTTATAATCCACTGAAGATATCATGAACAATAGACGAACATCCAAAGAGATTTGTGTTGGCAATCTACGTATTGGGGGCAACAACCCTATTCGCATACAAACCATGGCCAACACCGACACTAACGATATCGAAGCCTCTGTAGCACAAGCAAAACGTTGCCTCGAAGCAGGCACAGAACTCCTCCGCTACACCACTCAAGGCACAAAAGAGGCTGAAAATCTTGGCAAAATCAGAGAGACATTACGAGCAGAAGGCATTGAATTGCCACTTGTAGCTGATATTCACTTCAATGCCAATGTTGCTGAAGTGGCTGCCAATTTAGTAGAAAAAGTGCGCATCAACCCAGGTAATTTTGTTACAGGCAAACATGGCGACTACACCGATGAAGAGTGGGATGATGAACTACGCCGTATCCGTGAGAAGCTCCATACACTACTCTCTATATGCAAAGACAAAGGCACTGCTATTCGCATCGGAGTCAATCATGGTTCGCTCTCTCCTCGCATCATGAGTCGATATGGCAATACCCCACTTGGATTGGCAACTTCGTGCATGGAGTTCATCGAACTTTGCGAGCAAGAAGGGTTCACTAACTTGATTCTTTCAGTAAAAGCATCTAACACACGCGTAATGATTTATGCCGTGCGTCTATTAGTACAAATGATGGATGCAAAAGGTAAAAATTACCCTCTGCATCTTGGCGTAACCGAAGCAGGCAGCGATGATGAAGGGCGCATCAAATCAGCCATAGGTATCGGAACACTCCTCCACGATGGAATTGGCGACACAATCCGCGTGTCACTATCCGAAGCCCCAGAAGCAGAAATCCCCGTAGCTCGCAAACTCGTCGACTACATCGAACAACAACGCATTCATTCCTCATCCCTCATTCCTCATCCCTCATTAAAAACCGAGTATTTAAGAAGAAAAACTACACCTATCAACAACATAGGCGGCAATAATCCCGTAGTCGTAATTACCGACACCGAACTCAACACCACACTTAAACCCGACTATACAGCAAAAGATATCGAAACATACAAAAACGAAGTAGCTATCATCGAAAATATCGAAGAACTAAACCATTTTATTACTACCGACAAACCTATCATATTCAAAAAAGAATTTGCTCTCAACGATTTAGAAACTCTACAAATCCAAGCAGGAGCATTCTTCGGACCACTTCTCATTGACGGACTCATCGATGGCATTTGGCTCACCAACCACTCCGACAACATCACACCTGAGCAAGTAAACGACATAGCATTCGAGCTTCTACAATCATCTCGTTGCCGCATCAGCAAAACCGAATATACATCTTGCCCATCTTGCGGCCGTACCAAATTCGATTTGCCAAAAGTAGTTCGCCAAGTAAAAGAGGCAACTCAAGGCTTTGTAGGACTCAAAATCGCCGTAATGGGATGTATCGTCAATGGCCCAGGAGAAATGGCAGATGCCGATTTCGGCTACATCGGAGCCGGAATGGGCAAAGTTTCGCTCTACAAAGGCAAAGAATGCGTAATGAAAAACATACCCGAAGAAGAAGCAATCAACAAACTTTTAGAGCTCATAAAAGCCTCAAAACAATAAAAACAAAGATTTTTCAAAAATTCATCATCAAAAATTTGTTTATAAGCAATTTAATGCTTACCTTTGTCTCGTAAATAGCATTTTTACACAAAAACGAACAACTAACTGTTTTTTAACATATTAAAAATTTTATTATGAAACAAATGCACAATTTCAACGCAGGTCCTTGCGTTCTTCCTCGTGAAGCAGTGGAAGCAGCTATCGCAGCTATCCAAAATTTTGACAACACAGGTATCGG
>JAZOUT010000145.1:0-2350 GCA_045658305.1 Candidatus Aphodosoma sp.
TATTTACAGACAACGATCGCTCAATATGCAGCAAATCAGATAGACAAGGATACATGCATTGACAGACTCATTGGCATTTACAAATACAACGGTCATGCCCTTGGCTTTTATATCTCCAATCAAATCATCAAAGCCGGATTAAGGGATGAAATGATAAAAGAATTTCATAATCCCTATGAATTCTTCAGATTATATAGCTTAGCTCTATCTAAGGATGAAAAGGCTTCATTAAACGAAGATTTTCTCCTTTTCTTAAAAGCAGAAACAGAGCAATATTATTAATTGTAAAATTAAGCCGTGTTTCTCTTTCTGCTTTAACCAGTAGTTTATTTGCTTGATGATATATATTTAAGCTTTTAATAAAAAAAGAATATATGTACGTTATGTGTATTCGTTTATAAATAAACGACTAATTCATTAATTTTGTGAGTTGGTCGTTTGTTTTTTTTGTGGAAGGGGAGTGTTTGGTTGTTTAGTGCGACCTCTTTGAGGTCGTCGGGGGGATTGTTTTATCCGCAGGTGGCTCGTTTGCAACGAGACCACGCTGCGGTTACTATATGTGTGACCTCTTCGAGATTGGTTATTGAAAAATGAAATTATCTAAATAAATAATTATTTGCGAACTTGCGAAATTACTAACTATGAAATTAGGCTGTGCCTTGGCACAATGAAAATAAATTTTCATTCTGCTCTCGGCTTGCACTAACTTTGCAAATGATGGGGAAAATGGTGGTTTTCTTGCTTACAGGTTGCTTGCACCTTGCTTGAGGGTAGGGCGAGAGTGTTTTGATAGTTAAATTTGGTTAAAAATAGTGTGAGGTATTGTGTGTTTAAAATATTGTTTGTAATTTTGCGAACAAATAAATTTGCTGTTTATGGAATCTAAAGATTATACTATCAAGCAAGAACTCCTTGCTCGATTTGCTAAGGCAATGGGGCATCCTGCCCGTATTGCGATATTGCAATTTTTGGCTCATCGCGATACATGCTATTTTGGCGATATCAACGACGAATTGCCTATTGCTAAGGCTACAGTGTCTCAGCATCTTAAAGAGTTGAAGGAGTCGGGATTGATACAAGGCGAGGTTGAACCGCCTAAGGTGAAATATTGCATCAATCGCGAAAATTGGCAGTTGGCTCGTCAGTTGTTCGATGGTCTATTTGCTGATTGTGCGTGCAAAAAAGAGGGTTGCTGCGACTAACAGCAACCCCTGCATTTGTGGCTTCTATATTTTTTTATAAACTATGTTCGTAGTTTTGCGAATTACGAATATTAAAACAAAAAGGTTAATTTAATCTTAAGAATAAGATGTTATGAATAAAAGTTATTTTTTGATTCTGATTTTTCTCTTGCTATTTGTTTTTCTTGGATGTCAGCGCGAATATTTCGAAGAATTTGAAGATAGTCCGACTGAAACAGTCCTTTTCGATAGACTTGAAGTGTCGAAAGATACGGCATTTATGTTCGACACTGTGGTTGTCAGGGCTATTGCCTCAGGCGAGGATTTGCATTATAAGTGGCAGAAAAACAAAGGTTCGCTTGTGCCAAAATCTGATGAAGAAAATGTTGCATATTTTTGGGGGTGTACAACTTGTACTGGATGGCTGACAATTAGTTGCACTGTTTATAACAATTATGGGGCTTATACAAAAGAGGTTGAAGTTTATGTTTTAAGAGAATGGAAAAGATAAGGTTTATATTGCTTTTGAGCGCAATATGTTGCGCATCTGAGCTATTCGGACAATGTTGTGGTGCTGGCAATCCGATTTCGGCATCTAATATCGACCAAAATTTGTCGAAAAAGCATCTGCAAATAATGTTGGACTATCGTCATAGCGAATCGAATAGATATTATGAGGGTAGTGTGATTTCTGATTTTGATTTTCCTGGTAAACTGCGAAATGCTAAGTACGATTTTTTGAATTTAGGCATTGGCTATGGAATCACCAAATTTTTGACTATTCAAGCTCAGATTGGCTATTATTTGCGCAAAAGTGAGGATTTTGAAAATGCAATCTTTCCCGATGCTCGGGCTTCGGGGATTGGCGATTTGGTTCTGAGTGTTAGTCATTCGGTCTATCGAAATGCGCAAAAGGGTATTGATTTAACACCTTTTGTTATGGCGAAATTCCCTATCGGAAAGTTCGATTGTGAGAATCAAGGTGTTAAATTGCCAATATCAATGCAACCTTCGTCGGGTAGTTATAAATATGCTGGTGGTTTGTCGTTTTATAGCAATTTGTCGAAGCGGTGGTACTTAACTTTTTATGGATTGTATGAGTATGCTCAGCGGATAAAGTCTAATAATTTCGATTATCAGTATGGAGGGTTGATATATCTTAATGTTGC
>JAZOUT010000146.1:0-31473 GCA_045658305.1 Candidatus Aphodosoma sp.
CGGATTCGGCGACCCACGCTCACCCAATTGAATGGATTACACGAATTAACCCAACGTTTAATCTTCAAGTCGGTAGGAGCTATTTCGTTGGAATATTGCGTTTTGCCAGGGAATAGGAATGATGGATATTGCAACGTAAAAGTCACAACCTCAACATCATGCCCTTCAGCTTGAAACTGACGCGCAAGACGCTCGTTGAACGTAGCTAGACCACCACGATATGGATATGCTGTACCTAAGATGACAATTTTCATTTTTTATTAAATTAAAATATTCAACAAAAGTACATATTTAATTTTAAGAGATATACAAAATCTAATTGAAAGCCCCCAAATTAAATATGTACTTATGTTAAAAACATCAAATTCGAGCTTTGATTGCTTTTGATGCTTCTTCGTAACCTGGTTTATCGAGCAATGCAAACATATTCTTTTTGTAAGCCTCAACGCCAGGTTGGTCGAATGGGTTAACGCCAAGGATATAACCACTTATACCACAAGCCTTTTCGAAGAAATAGAGCAACTCGCCAAGATAAAACTCGTTCAAACGAGGCAATGTGATTTTCAAGTTAGGCACACCACCATCGACGTGCGCAAGCATAGTGCCGAGTTCGGCCATTTTGTTCACTTCATCAACACGACGACCAGCGAGGAAGTTGAGACCATCGAGATTAGCCTCGTTAGCAGGCACGCGCACTTCGTGTTCCATAGTTTCGACAGAGATAACAGTTTCGAACAATGTGCGTTCGCCATCTTGAATATATTGACCCATTGAGTGAAGGTCGGTAGTGAAATCAACTGATGCAGGGAAAATACCTTTACCCTCTTTGCCTTCGCTCTCGCCATAAAGTTGTTTCCACCATTCAGAAACATAGTGCAATTTAGGGTGGAAATTAACTAATATCTCAACTTTTTTGCCAGAACGATAGAGTTCGTTACGCACAGCAGCATATTGAGCAGCAAGGTTGTTTTCGAAGTCAACATTCAATCCGCAAGCTTCTTGCATACGGCGAGCACCATTGACAAACTCTCTGATACTGAAGCCAGCAACAGCAATTGGCAACAAACCTACTGGAGTAAGCACAGAGAAACGACCACCCACGTTATCTTCAATGACGAAAGTTTTATAGCCCTCTTGAGTAGCCAATATGCGCAACGCACCACGACTGCGGTCGGTGATACAAACAATCAAATCTTTAGCAGCAGCTTTGCCAACTTGCTCTTCGAGTTGAGTTTTGAGCATACGGAATGCGATAGCAGGTTCGGTAGTTGTACCTGATTTAGAAATTGATACGATACCAAAACGTTTGCCTTTCAACATCTCTTGCAATTCGTAGAGATAATCTTCGCCAATATTTTGACCTGCATAGACAAGCACAGGATTTTTGCGGTCGCGTTGCAACCAATCGAAGCTATTGTTCAAAGCATCAATCACAGCTTTTGCACCGAGATAAGAACCGCCAATACCCACAACCACAACAACTTCGCACTCACGACGCAAAGTGTTTGCAACGTTTTCGATATCAGTCAACAACTCGTCGGTTAAATCAGTTGGCAAAGTGAGCCAACCGAGAAAATCGTTACCTTTGCCTGTGCCATTGTGCAAAGCCTCTTGAGCCTCAGCCACAGCTTGTTTATAACCTTTTACAGCCTCTTCACTGATGAAGCCATACGCTTTATTTGCATTAAATTTAATCATAATTTTATAATTTGAAATGTGAAATGTGAAAGTTAAAGCAATGCAAAATGTATCAATATCAAATTTCAACTTTCAAATTTCAACTTGTTTTACATTAATTGTTTTATAAGTTCTTTCATTACGATTGATGGTGAGCGGCGTTGATATAAAATTGCATAAACAGCCTCGAGGATAGGCATATTCACTTGATATTTTTCATTAATTTCATGAATACATTTAGTGCCATAATAGCCTTCGGCAATCATCTCCATCTCCATTTGAGCAGTTTTTACTGAATAACCTTTACCAATCATCGAACCAAAAGTTCGGTTACGAGAGAATTTAGAATATGCTGTTACCAACAAGTCGCCCAAATAGACACTCTCTTGTACATTACGGTGAAACGGATGCACAGCGTTGCAGAAGCGGTTCATTTCTTGAATTGAGTTTGACACCAATACAGCTTGGAAGTTATCGCCATATTTAAGACCATGACAAATACCAGCCGCAATCGCATAAACATTCTTAAGCACAGCCCCATACTCCACTCCATAAATATCTTCACTCAACGAAGTGCGCAAATAATCACCACCAACAATTGACGAAATCAAACGCCCCACCTCTCTATCAAGACAAGCAATAGTCAGATACGACGTACGCTCAAGCGCAATCTCTTCTGCATGACACGGACCACTCAACGCTACAACGTGCTCAGCTGGCACACCATAAAACTTATTGAAATAATCCGAAATCACAAGATTTTCATCAGGCACGATACCCTTAATCGCAGTAACTATGATTTTACTATCAATCTTACGGCGCAATTTCTTCAAATGCGACTTCAAGAATGGCGATGGCGTAGCAAAAAACAAAATATCCGCCTCTGCCACCGCAACATTTATCTTACTTGTAAACGTAATTCTATCCAAATCAAAAGCAACCGAAGAAAGATACGAAGGATTATGTCCTACTCGCTTAAACTCAGCTATTTGATCATCACGACGCATGTACCAAATGATGTTAGGGACGTTCTCCATCACTATCTTTGCTATCGCTGTAGCAAACGAACCACCTCCCATTATGGCTACTTTTGGGTAACTATTTTCCATAATATGAAACTATTTTGTGAGTTATACACTTCAACTTACAAAGGTAATATTTTTTTTTGACATATCAAAAAATAATTACACTATATAGAAACAAAATAAAAATAT
Source organism: Candidatus Aphodosoma sp. (assembly GCA_045658305.1). Taxonomy (GTDB): domain Bacteria; phylum Bacteroidota; class Bacteroidia; order Bacteroidales; family Paludibacteraceae; genus Aphodosoma. The sequence goes on from JAZOUT010000146.1 coordinate 2,892, forward strand.
CCCATAAATAACACAAGTTTTAATTTTTTTTGTAACTATATGTGGTTATTTAAGGGATAATTTAGATATTGATGTTTTGAGTCGATTTTTAGAAAAAAAACAAAATGTACAGATGATTAGTGTAGCGGTTTTCTATGGCACAGGTAACATGAAGATATGGTAAGTGTAAATATAGATTTTATTTGTACATTTCACCTTATTTCCTTACTCACTGAACATTACTTCTGGACATACTCCCTAAAAATCAACTTCAGCCTGTCTAACAAGACAGGCTGAAGAATAACGCTACACATGAGCTCAGCTATTAAAAATCTTGGACGAGACGGACCGACTGACCATAGTTACGACTACCATTGCCCATGTATACTTCATCTGAATCAAAGAAGAGGTAACACACATGGCCACTATCATAGTACGACGCAGACCACACAAAACCTAAAACCCCAATACTGAGTACACTACTGAAGTAACGGCGACCCACCGCTGGAATAAACACTGCACCTGCAGCTTCCATTTGTTCCCATTCTAATGATGTATAAGTATTAAATGTCCAATCATTAACAACTGGCAAAAAGAAAATACCTATCGGAGCTACCCAATCGTCCGGAAGAAGAATAAGACCTGTTACTCCATTCACTGTCGCTTGGGAATACAATTCTCTTGCATTTGCTCTATTGTACAACACGTAATGCCACTCACTATCTGAAAGCATACGCCACAAACCAGCTTTGTTACCACCATTTGAGATTGCATTATATTGACCCCAATCATAATTAGTATAAGCAATATTTTTATACTCACTTGAGAATGCATAATCTTTATCATCTATACTCTTTTCATATGGCATAATTCTAGTATAACCAGATGTACCCCAACCGAAGAGATCAATCCAACCTAAATAAGCGTCACTAATATTCTTATTATCTTCACCTACTACATCATACTGATTTTCAGCAAAGCGCCATGTGGCTGTCGATGCTTGATATTGAAGATTACCTTTCGAAAAACGCACTTTTTTGTTACTTGAAACTGAGAATTTTGCATCTATCGCACCTTTTGTCAAACCTGCTGCACGGAATTCAGCAAAAAAATCGGTATTTTGTTTGATTACAAATGTACGCACTGCAGTTGTTGAGCCATCCGACCAACGCACAAATTCGTAACCTGCATTTGGCTGTGCTGTTATGGTTACACTCTCGCCAGAAGTGTAAGATCCTGTACCCAACACCGAACCCATACCTGGATGATTTACCTTAGCTGTTACGGCACACAATGTTTTCACCAATACCAAACGCACCGATGCACCATAACTACGTGCTGCCGAATAGGATGTCATCATCTTACCTGCTGCGAAATAGAAACTACTTGCCTGATTTGCAGATGCCGATGTTGCCGACCAATAGATTGCTTGTTCGCCTACTGCACTGATAGTTGTACCACTACGATAACCCGCGGCTGGCAAAAAGAGTGCACCTGCTTCTTCCATCTTAGTCCATGTAGCGGCATCGTAAGTGTTAATTATATAGTCCGCTGCACGTGGTGAGAATGCTACGCCTTCAGGCAATTGCCATGCGTCTGGCAACACAACTACACCGTGCATACCTACTACTGTAGCAATTGAATAGAGGTTGGAAGCCGATGGTCGATTTTCAAAAATATATGTCCATTCAGATGCGGTAAGCGTACGCCAATCACCACGCTCGCCTCCATTAGAAATCAAACAGTTTTGTCCCCAATCGTAATTTGTACCAGAAATATTATTAGTACCATCGCCATAATCAGAGTTGGTTGTCGATATCATATAAGGGGACTTATTGTCATAACCCGATGTACCCCAACCAAAGAGATCAATATAGCCGTCATAGATATTCGAAATATTGCTATTAGCACCACTTATCACATCATATTGATTTTCAGCAAAACGCCAATCGCTTATATAAGCATTATATTGGAGGTTACCTTTCGAAAATAATACCAGTTGTGACGAATTTATTGAAAATTCACCTGTTAGCTCACCAATTGTCAAAGCATTACCCGACGATACAGATTTGAAATAAGCCATATACGACTCATGCCCAAACACACTAACTACAATAGAAGCTTCAGTTTGACCATTTTGCCATTGCACGAACTCGTAGCCTTCATTAGCTACGGCAGTAAGAGTTACCTCTGTGCCGTAGGCATATTCGCCACCACCAGTAACGCTACCCATTTGAGCATCGTTGGCAGTAACCGTAATTGTAAACATAGGAGCACGGAATGCCACACTATCAATCAACATCGGATCACATTGCCATATAATTTCGCCATTGCGATAGACATACATTTGAGCCATCAACATAGCACATCCAACCACTAAAGCCGATATAATTGACATCAACTTTTTCATAATTTTTTATTTTTTAACATGAAAATATAAGAACAAGATTTATTCATATCTTCTTATCTTCCTGCTTTTTTACTTTTTAATTATTTTTACAATTTCAGTCTCCATTTGCAAAATATAAGTTCCTGCGACTAGTGATGCAACATTAAATTGTACAGACCCATTCTGCGAAGCCACTTCGCTCATAAGCAATTGCCCATCAATCAAATAAACACGCACCGTTTCCCCAACAGTGAGTCCATCTACAAACAACACATCCTGCGTTGGGTTAGGATATACGATGAGTTGTGCTACTGCTTTATCAACATCAACATTCGGACCAAAATCAGCTTTAAACACCACTTTTTTTACGTCATACACACTGGCTTTTTCAGCCAACACTTCACCCTCAGTAGATACGAGGATAAATTTACCATCATTAAACTCCCAACGCCCCACAACCGACAAAGCCGTTGTCAGCTCTGCTCCATCAAAATACTCGATACATAGTGAGGTTTCAGCCATAGAATAGGCTATACTCATCACCGCAAAAAGCAATAATAATAAGTTTTTTTGCATAAAATACCATCTTTTTTAAATGATTAGTTTGCAATTATTAATAATTAAAAAATCATTAATCAATCATAAACAAATAAAACCTTAGTATAACCCGTTGGCGGAATTAATTTTAAATTTTACTAATAAAAATAGGACAAAAAAACAACAAAAAAGTTGCACATATCGTTGATTTTTAGTAACTTTATAGTGACCAAACAATAAAAAACTAAAAATTTTCAACATGTACAACTTAATTTCAAATTTCGTAAAAATTCTTGACATATGCAAGAAATTCTCAAATAATCTAGTAGACAATCGTGGAAATATACCCAGAAGGGGAGTTATACCTCGTTTTTCTGATTTAGAAGTTATTGCACTTAGTCTTACTGCTGAAAATTTTAGCATTGATAGTGAGTCTTATCTATTTCATTTACTTAAAAAATATAAATCAGAAATACCAAATTTAATTTCTCGTCGTCAATACAATGATAGACGAAAATATACAGCTGATCTATGTGAGCAAATACGAAAAAATATTGTTCAAACAATAGATGGGAAAGAAGATATTTTTAGCATAGATTCAAAACCAATTCCAGTTTGTCGCAAAGTACGTGCAAAACGCTGTAAATTAGGAAAAACAGATTATATAACAGCACCAGATTTTGGATATTGTGCTTCACAACGTTGTTATTATTGGGGTTATAAACTACATGTTTTATGCGGTGTTAATGGTATTATTCACTCTTATGATATGACAAAAGCTAGTGTAAATGATGTGAAATATTTACAGGATGTCAAATACGAGTATTTCAATTGTACAATCATAGGTGATAAAGGTTATATAGAAACTGATATACAACTCGATTTATTTGAATCGTCTCAAATTAAATTAGAAGTTCCTTATCGCTTAAATCAAAAAGATAGGCAGCCTATATTTGCACCTTTTTCAAAAGTAAGAAAAAGAGTTGAAATTGCTTATTCTCAAATGGTTGATCAATTTATGATATCTCGTAATTATGCAAAACAACCCAAAGGAGTATTTACTCGTATTAAAAACAAAATAGCTATTATGACTGTTTTACAATATATTAACTTTATAAACAATAAGCCTATCGGGAAAATTAAACACACTTTAATTTAATTCCGCCAACGGGTCTTAGTATAATATAATTTTACATCTTAAAATACACCTAATTGTTGCAAAAAGACTATCAACAACAATAGTGGTGCGATAAATCGCAAGAAGAAATAATACACTTTGAATAGACCTTCACTACATTTGGTTTCTACAACTAATATGTCATAAAGGTCTTCTTTTTTATAAAACCAACCTAAAAACAATAAAATCAACAATCCACCAATAGGCAAAATAACATACGACGTGAGAATATCAAAAACATCAAACAACGACACTCCAAAGAAAGCCAATTCGTTACCACCTTCAATAGGAATCAACGAATAAGAACACATACATCCAATTACAACCATAATAACCGACATCACCCCAAGTGCCACCTTCCTATTCATCTTAAACTCTTCTGCAATGGTAGCAGTTTGCACTTCCATAATCGAAATTGTCGATGTCAATGCCGCCACAGCAACCAACAAAAAGAATAAAATCGAGAAAAAATAACCTCCTGTCATCTGTGCAAATACTGTTGGCAATGTAATAAATACCAATTGAGGTCCTGCTGCTGGGTCAATACCAAACGAAAATACTGCTGGGAATACCACCAAACCAGCCAATACAGCCACCAAAGTATCAAGCAAAGCAATCTGTATTGATGTTTTAGCCAAATTCGTACCCTCCTCGATGTACGAACCATAAATCATTATTGCCCCCATACCAAGACTCAAAGAGAAAAACGACTGTCCCAATGCTGCAATAACCACATCTGCATTGATTTTAGAAAAGTCAAAATCGAAATAAAATCTATACCCCACTTCTGAATTAGGCAAAAATATTGCATATCCACAAAGATACACTAAAATAAAAAACAATATAGGCATCAACACTTTACTCCATTTCTCAATACCCTTCTCTACCCCTGCATAAAGCACTATAGCAGTCAATACTACAAACACTATAGTCCACAAATAAGGACGCCAAGTGTCAAAACGAAACGTATCGAAATTCTGAGCTATAACATCATCCGATTGTCCTGCAAACGAGCCCATAACCGACTGAAAGACAAACTCAAGACTCCACCCTGCTACTACAAAATAGAAACCAAGGATAGCAAATGCCCCAACAAATCCTAATATACCAATAATACTCCAACGATTATTACCTGTAATGTTGCGCATTGCACCAATGCCATTGCTACGACCAATGTAGCCAAGCGACAATTCAGACAACAACGCAGGCACACCTAAGAATAATACACACAACAGATAAACAATGATGAAAGCACCACCACCATTTTCACCTGCAAGATAAGGGAATTTCCAAATATTACCCAAACCGACAGCCGAACCCACTGCGGCAGCAAGCATACCAAATTTTGAACCAAAAGTAGAACGTTTCATTTTTCAGTTGAGAGTTGAGAATTGAGAGTTTATTTTCTAACAGAAGTACATATTATCAACTTGCAAACATAAAATATGTACTTATGATATTAGTGTTTATTATAGGCATCTACGATGCGTTGAACGAGTTTGTGACGCACAATATCTTTTTGATTAAAGTGTACAAATCCAATGCCTTTAATATCTTTCAACACCTCCATAGCATCTTTCAGGCCAGACTTTTGTTGAGGCGGGAGGTCTATTTGAGTCATATCGCCTGTAATAATCATCTTTGACCCTAATCCCATACGAGTGAGGAACATCTTAATTTGCTGAACTGATGTATTTTGCGCCTCATCGAGAATAATAATAGCATCGCTCAATGTACGACCACGCATAAATGCAAGTGGAGCAATTTGTATTGTTTTATTTGTCATATACTCAGCCAATTTAGCTGGCGGAATCATATCTTCCAACGCATCATAAAGCGGTTGAAGATATGGGTCAATCTTATCTTTCATATCGCCAGGAAGGAAACCCAATTTCTCCCCTGCCTCCACAGCAGGACGGCTAAGTATAATCTTCTTTACTTCCTTATTTTTCAATGCTCTAACAGCAAGGGCTATAGCAGTATATGTCTTACCCGAACCTGCAGGTCCTATAGCAAACAACAGGTCGTTTTTCTTATATTCCTCAACAAGCAAACGTTGATTGGCAGTACGTGCGCGCACTTCTTTGCCACCTACACCATGTAGTATAAGATTATCTACTTTGACTTCAGGTATTTCATTGCCTTTGATAGTTTCGAGTACAGTTTCTTCGGTCAATATATTAGTTTTTGCGGCTTGTATCATCAATCTATCAATAATCTTGCCAAGATTCTCCACCTCAGCCTCATTCTCGCCCGAAAGTTTCATCATACGACCACGTGCCACGATTTTCACTTTAGGACATAGGTCTTTTATCAAACGGATATTAGTATTGTTGACACCATAAAAAATAGTGGTGTCGAGTTCTTCAAGTAGTTCTTTTACTATTTCAGTCATAATTTAGATATAAAAAGACAAAAGAACATAATATCATAAATTGATATGCTTATGTTCTTCTGTCTTTAATATTATATGATTAACGAATTACCACGCAAACAATGGGTATTTAACCATCATTTCGTTTACTTCTTTACGAACTGCTGCGATAACAGCTTCGTCTTCAGGAGCATTGAGCACGCGGTCGATAAGGTCAACGATGATAGGCATAACGTCTTCTTTCACACCACGAGTAGTGATGGCAGGAGTACCGAAGCGGAGACCTGAAGTTTGGAATGGGCTACGAGAGTCGAATGGCACCATGTTTTTGTTAGTAGTGATGTCAGCAGCAACGAGTGCTTTTTCAGCCACTTTACCTGTCAATTCAGGGAATTTAGTGCGAAGGTCAACAAGCATAGAGTGGTTATCTGTACCGCCAGAAACGATTTTGTAACCTTTAGCCATGAATGCATCTGCAAGAGCAGCAGCATTTTTCTTCACTTGGAGTTGATATTCTTTGAATTCAGGTTGAAGAGCTTCACCGAATGCAACTGCTTTAGCAGCGATTACGTGTTCAAGTGGACCACCTTGTACACCTGGGAATACAGCTGAATCCAACAAAGCAGACATCATTTTCACTTCGCCCTTAGGAGTAGTTTTACCCCATGGGTTAGGGAAGTCTTTACCCATCAAGATGATACCACCACGTGGGCCACGGAGAGTTTTGTGAGTAGTAGAAGTTACGATGTGAGCGTGTTTAACTGGGTTTTCGAGGAGACCAGCAGCGATAAGACCTGCAGGGTGAGCCATATCCACCATAAAGATAGCGCCGATTTCGTCAGCTACTTTACGGATACGAGCATAATCCCATTCGCGAGAGTAAGCAGAAGCACCAGCAACGATGAGTTTTGGTTTGTTTTCGCGAGCAACACGTTCGAGTTGGTCATAATCTACGCGACCATCTTCTTCTTTTACACTATATTCGAGGGCTTTGTAGTTGATACCCGACATGTTAACAGGAGAACCGTGAGAGAGGTGACCACCGTGAGAAAGGTTGAGACCGAGGAAAGTATCGCCAACGTTGAGAACAGCCATAAATACAGCCATATTAGCTTGAGCACCAGAGTGAGGTTGTACGTTAGCCCATTCAGCGCCGAAGAGTTCTTTAAGACGGTTGATAGCGATGTTTTCTGATTGGTCAACCACTTCGCAACCACCATAGTAGCGTTTGCCAGGATAACCTTCAGCATATTTGTTAGTCATTACAGAACCCATAGCTTGCATTACTTGCTCACTAACAAAGTTTTCAGAAGCAATCAACTCAATACCTTTAAGTTGACGTTGTTTTTCTTGTTCGATTAAATCGAAAATTTGATTGTCTTTTTTCATTTTTCAATTAATATTTAAGGTAAAATAATAATCTGTTTCGAGGTTACAAACAAACCAAGCGCAAAGGTACAAAAAAAAATTGAAACTTTATAATTAAAAATCATTTTTTTGCTTATACACAGAAAGCATCAATCAACAATGCCTATTTTTTTATATCAATACCCCCCAAAAATAGAATTTACACCTAACCATAATCAACATGCAAGCATACTACTCTTTAGTAAAGTGACATTTTTTAGTTAAGGGCAAGGAGCATAAAATAAGAAGTAGGGATGTTTAAAGTTTGCTCGATAGTATATTTATAATATATTTATAGTATATTTATAGTATATTTATAATATATTTATCATATATTTATAGTATATTATAGTTAGGGAAAGATAAGAAATAAGAAAATTATCGAAAACGCAAATAACACAAAGGGTATAAAAAAAATCCACTTTACCACTTGCACACCTCAAAACAAATCACTACCTTTGCACCGACATAGACCGAGTAGCGTTCTTGGTCACCCAGTAAAGCATTTTTGCTTCATTCTTTCTATTTACAAAGTTTTGGCGAATTTTTTGAATCTGAAAGGATAAGTTAAAAGATGCCCATTGTTGCATATACAGCGTGGGCTTAACTTATTCGTAGATTCAAGGTCACGCCAAAACACCCGTAAATAGCGAGAAAGTTAAGTTCTCGCTTTTTTATGTATAATCCTAAAATATTTACTAATATGAAAAAAACTCTACTCCTTTTTGTTGTTTTATTTATAACAACAATGGCATTTGCTTATGATATCGAAATTGATGGCATTTATTACAACCTTGATCATAACAATAAAATAGCTGAGGTAACGGATCGAGATCAATATAGTATTTACAATTATTATGGAGATATCACTATTCCAGAAAAAATAACCTACAACGCCACTGAATATAGCGTTACTTCTATTGGAAATGGAGCATTTCGTAATAGCGAATATCTTACATCTATAATAATACCTAATAGTGTAATTTCAATCGGAAGTCAAGCGTTTGATAATTGTACCTCCCTCACATCTATCACAATTCCTAATAGTGTTACTTCGATTGACTACCATGCTTTTTATTATTGTACATCTCTAAAATCCATCACAATACCTAATAGTATTACTTCGATTGACAACTATGCTTTTTATTGTTGTGCATCTCTTACATCCATAACAATCCCTAACAGTGTAACTTCAATTGGACATTCTGCTTTTTATGATTGTACATCTCTAAAATCCATCACAATACCTAATAGCGTTACTTCTATTGGAGATGGTGCATTTTATGGCACTCCATGGTTAAACAATCAACCGGATGGATGTATCTATATTAATAGTTGTTTATATAAATACAAAGGTGAAATGCCAGAAAATACTCATATTGATATAAAAGAAGGTACAAATCAAATTTGTAATTATGCATTTTCAAATTGTTCGTCCCTTACATCCATCACAATCCCTAATAGCGTTACTTCGATTGAAAGTTCTGCATTTTCTTATTGTACATCTCTAACATCCATAACAATACCTAATAGCGTGACTTCTATTGGAGATCATGCATTTTCTGATTGTACATCTCTAAAATCTATCTCTATTCCTAATAGTGTTACTTCTATTGGAGAAGGTGCATTTTCTTGGTGCTCATCTCTTACATCTATTACCATACCTAATAACATAACAAAAATTGAATATGGTGCATTTTATTATTGCGACTCTCTAACATCAATACAATGGAATGCTAAAAAATATACTTATAACCATAGTAGTTCTTTTCTACAAACAAGTAAAATAACATCATTTACTTTTGGTGATAGTGTTGAATATATATCTGGATATATATGTTATGACATGAGTAAATTAACATCAATTACAATACCAAATTCAGTAATAGAAATTAGTTCTCACGCATTTGAAGATTGCTATAAACTACGCACAGTAAAAATTGGTAAATCTATTGAAACAATAGGAAAAAATGCATTTGCTGGATGTACTGCCCTATACTCGATAGGTGTAGATGCTATTATTCCTCCAATCATAGACCCAACAACATTTACCGATGTTTCACGCACAGCACAAATTAAAGTGCCATGCAATGCTATAGCAGCTTACCAAGCATCTAACTATTGGAATGATTTTACAAATTATATCGAAACGCCATATTCACTAATTGTTGTTTCTAACGACAATACTATGGGTAATGCAATTGTTGTCAAACAACCTACTTGTCAAGACATCACAGCACAAGTGCAAGCTCAAGCTTTGCCAGGCTACGAATTCGTGAAATGGAGTGATGGTTTCACTGAAAATCCACATACTATCTACGTAACAAGCGATACAACAATCACAGCAGAGTTTAGAGTTGCATCTACTCCTGTAGAAAATATTTTCAATAGTCAAATTAGTTTTTACACAACAGATGGTAGACTCCACATTGAAGGCGCAACAACCGAAAACTATCACATCCTTGATGCAGCAGGTCGCCTAATCTACTCTGGCAATGCCACTACTCTCACCCTCCCACGAGGCATTTACCTTATCACAATGGGTGGCGAAGTGGAAAAAATAGTGTTATAACGACCATATTAGTTGTGTCGATAGGCAAAGGGTGTTTTTGCCCCTTCGGGTCATCGGACGCACGAGCCGTGCGTCCCTACTATAAAATAAAAAAAGAGATACATCACTCACGATGTATCTCTTTTTTAACAATTTACATAAATACAATTATTCTATATTCTTCGATATTATGTCGAGTTTGTCGGTTTTGAGGCGGACTTTCAACCAGTTAGACAAGTGTTGATATTCATCATTGGTTGGTTGTTGAGTCCAATTGATATTTAATGTAGGGATTGTGTCAGTCTTATTATTTTGTACGTTAAACTTCACGGCTTTTGCCATAGAAATATCGTGTATGTGAGGGTAAAGGACTGATAATTCGTATGCAAGTTGCTCGGCTGTTACTTGTGCACGTGTTTGTTCTAAAACTATCTGCTGACGCAACTCTTGTATTAAAGAATCTTTTTGCTCGATAGTACGGTCTTTGTCTTCAATGAAATCTTGCAACATCTTGGCTTGAGTGCCAACATCGAGCGAAGCTCCTCCTGCCTGACGAATGGTCAATTTGGTATTTTTCAAGCCCATATCTTCCATACGTTTTTGCAACACGGCAACTTGCTCAGAAGTCAAAGGTTCGCCAACAAGTGAAATAGCAATTTCGTTACCTTTGCTTGAAAATGTGCGTTTTTGTGAAATTATCTGCACGTTTTGCATCACAGGATTAGTCTGTATATCATTTACATACTTTATTGCATCATTATCGAAATAGGTTTCGCGAACTACATTGATGGCAATAAAAACAGAAGGGACAAGCACCACAATAGTAAATATAGCTATACCACGATGCACTTTGCGCTCGGTTGCTGGGTCAAGAAATTTCTTACGTGGGAAATGCAAGTAGCGCACCATTAAATTAGGTTGCCAATGCAATAAAAAAAGCATTGATAAAAAAGAGATAGAATGCGCCAAAGAAATATATAAACTGACTAGTGCCAAGCCCATAACCTGCAGTGCAAAGCGGTGGCATTAAAGCTGTTGCAATCGCTACTCCACTGACAACCGTAACTTTTTCTTGCTTGCGAGATGCTGCCAAAATGCCTGCCAATCCACCGAAGAATGCAATAAATACATCGTAGATAGTTGGTTTAGTACGTGCCAATAATTCGGATTGCGCATCGCTCAATGGCGAAATCAAAAAATAAAAACTTGATGCCACAAGCGAAATAACAATCATTATAAACAAGTTTTTCAACGACTTACGCAACAATTCGCCATCTGAGATACCAATAGACAAACCTAAGCCCATGATAGGTCCCATAAGTGGCGAAACCAACATGGCACCAATAATTACGGCTGTAGAATTGACATTCAAACCTACTGACGCTATAATAATTGCAAAAAATAATACCCAGACATTGTCAGCTCGGAACTCAACTCCTTTGGATATATTAGCAATCGTAGTTTCGGAATCGGTATCTTCGGCAATACTTGCAAGAGATTTGAGATACAACCAAATCTCTTTGATTATCTGTAATAAACGTTCTTTCATAATTTATTTTAATGCTAAATTCAACATTGGCAAAGATATAAAAAAAAGTTGAGAGCTAAGTATTGAAGAGTTAAGATTTTTTTTGTAACTTTGTAAGTTGTCTAAAAATCTTGCAAATTGCAACTAACTACCTGTTAATAAAAATAATGAATAATCAACTACTCAACCGACTTGAGGGTTTAAACGCCCGTTTTGAAGAAGTTTCTACTCTAATTACCGACCCTGCGGTAATTGCAGATATGAAACGTTTCGTAAAACTCAATAAAGAATATAGCGATTTAGAAAAAATTCTTGCCAAACGCGACGAATATCGCCGTGTTCTAAATAATATCGAAGAGGCTAAAACAATACTAAATACTGAAAATGACCCAGACCTTCGCGAAATGGCGAAAATGGAATTAGAAGATTTAGAACCACGAGTTGAACCATTAGAAGAGGAGATAAAAATATTACTTATACCTGCCGATCCTGAAGATTCAAAAAACTGTACAGTAGAAATACGTGGTGGTACAGGTGGAGACGAGGCTGCTATATTTGCAGGCGACCTCTACCGTATGTACACAAAATATTGCGAACAAAAAGGTTGGCGCATTGAGGTTACTTCACTTACCGAAGGCACTGCAGGTGGTTACAAAGAGATTATTTTCAATGTGGCTGGCGATGGTGGCACATACGGAATCCTTAAATACGAATCTGGTGTACACCGCGTGCAACGCGTACCTCAAACCGAAACACAAGGACGTGTACACACTTCTGCAGCAACCGTAGCAGTTCTCCCTGAAGCAGAAGAAGTCGACGTAGAAATCAATCCAGCTGACTTGGAATATCAAACTGCACGCTCATCTGGTGCAGGTGGACAAAATGTCAATAAAGTAGAAACTAAAGTGCAACTCACTCACAAACCTACAGGTATTATGATTCAATGTCAAGTAGCACGTTCTCAGTTGGCTAACCGCGAAATGGCATTACAAATGTTGCGTAATAAACTTTACGACATGGCTCTTCAAGAACACCTACAAGCAATTTCATCTCGCCGTAAAACAATGGTCAGCACAGGCGACCGTTCTGCTAAAATCCGCACATACAACTACCCTCAAGGTCGTATCACAGATCACCGCATCAACTACACAATCTACAACCTCGGAGCATTTATGGATGGTGACATACAAAACTGTATCGACCAACTCATAGTCGCAGAAAACGCCGAACGCATGAAAGAATCTGAAATGTAAAATACAAAAAAATCTCCCGATGGGAGATTTTTTTGTATCATCTATTCTAATATAAATTGTAATGGTATATCAACACGCTCCGACCAAGATTTTTCAGAGTGAGAATGCCCTTGGAATACTCCTGTTTTAAGACGATCACCCTCTTGATAACCAAGAAAATCAAAGAGACGATTCATCATTTCATAGGCAGGAAGATATTGTGAATCATAATCACAATCACCATTATCGAAATAAAGACGGTGGTCAGTTCCACGAGGAAGGCGATCCATAAGATAATATTTCATCGCAGTTGGAAAATCTATATTATCACCTATTGCACCAGTCCAATGTGTTGACATACAAACAGCCGCTCCAAACACTTCGGAATACTCACTCAAACCATAAATAGAAATTAATCCTCCCATACTCGACCCCATTATAGAGGTTGATCTGCAATCGGTAAGTGTTGAAAATTTATCATCAATAATTGGCTTTAATGTATTGACTATAAATGACAAATACTCATCGGCACGATATTGACCACGACACATACGATCAATAGAATCTCGCACCTCGCCTGGAGGAGTCATTTCCACTACTCGCTCTGGCATAAGGTCACCGATACGCGTTGTATCAACACTATGAATACCAACAACAATAGCAGGTCTAACCTTTTTATCTGCAATAAGAGAGCCTAAAACAGAATCTATTTCCCACGCTTGATGATTCCATGTTGAGTTAGCATCAAAAAGATTTTGCCCATCATGCATATAAATTACAGGATATAGTTTGGATGCTGTATAACCATCAGGAGTCCACACATCTATTCTTATAGTTTCATTCAACTCTGACGAAAATATATCGGCATGCCAAAGATTACCAGATGTAACTTCAAGTTTTGACACCTCAAATGGAGCTTCAGGTGTAGTTGTATTAGTACAACTTACCAATATTGCAATAATTGCAAATAAAAATAGGAACTTTTTCATATTGCTTATTTTCTTTATTTCTTTTTATTCTTACGAACTGACCAACCGAATTTACCAATTTCTTCACCAAGTTTATAATAGTGCCCATGTGAATAGGCTATAAGTTTGGCATCAGAAAGGCGAAATTCATCTGTTATAGGGTCGATATAACACTCATCTGCTTGCACATTTACTACATTAGCAATGAACATATGGTGAGAGCCCAACTCTTTAATTTCTATAACTTCACACTCAATACTTAGTGGCGATTCTAAAATAATTGGAGCTGACACTTTTTGTGCTTTTTGTGGAGTGAGACGCATCTCTTGAAACTTGTTATAGTCCTTACCACTGCGAACACCACACCAATCAGTAGCGCGAGCCATATCTTCGTTAGTTAAATTGATAACAAAACTCTTAGTACGCTTGATGATATCGTACGAATGGCGTTCTGGACGAACCGAAATATAGCACATCGCAGGATTGGTACAGATAGTACCTACCCATGCCACTGTAAGCATATTATACTCCTCTTCAGTCTCGCCACACGAGATAAGCACCGCTGGCAACGGATATATAAGCGTGCCAGGCTTCCATTGTTGTTTGTTATATTTCATTGTTTTATTATTTTCTACGTTTCTTTTTATCAAAAAAGGCTTTGCGCTCTTGCTCGTAATGGCGATTTGAATTGAGAGTTGAGAATTGAGAATTGAGATTTTTATCATCTTTTACTCCCATAAACAATCTATCAGCTATATCAGGACGACGAATTTTTTGCAAGAACTGCTTGATTGTGCGACGTTCTTCAGGCTTATACCAGAAGAAAAACTGACGCTGAGCAAGTTTATCATCCTTAGTGCGTGCCACATAAACAGGTTGCAATGTATATGGGTCAAGCCCTGTGTGATACATCTCAGTGGCAAGCGTCATTGGCGTAGGCGTAAAGTCTTGTACCTGCTCGAGTTGGAAATTAAGTCGCTTGGTTTCAATAGCCAACTCAGCCATATCGATAGGTTCGCAACCTGGGTGACTAGAGATGAAATATGGTATAATCTGCTGATTGAGATGCTCAGAGTCGTTGATACGGTCGAAAGTTTGTTTGAACTGCTTGAAAAGCGCAAAACTTGGTTTACGCATAACAGACAATACCCTATCGGATGTGTGTTCAGGGGCAACTTTGAGGCGACCACTGACGTGATTTTTGATGAGTTCGCGAGCGTATTCGGCATTAGTACGATTGACCTCTTCCGAATCGGTGCGGTGCATAACAACATCATAGCGCACGCCACTACCTATGAAACTCTTTTTGATACAAGGCAATGCATCCACAGCACGATACATCTCAAGCAAAGGAGCATGGTCAGTATTCATATTCTTGCAAACAGACGGATAGGCACATGATGGACGTTTACACTTAGCGCAGAGTTCTTGATTCTTACCTCGCATCATATACATATTGGCACTTGGTCCACCCAAATCACTAAGATAACCTTTGAAATCAGGGTCTGCAGCAAGAGTTCTAACCTCTTTGAGTATCGACTCCAACGAACGTGATACTACAAATTTACCTTGATGCATAGAAATAGTACAGAAAGCGCAACCACCCCAACATCCTCGGTGAGTATTTACCGACCAACGAATCATATCAAACGCAGGGATAGTCTTACCCTTATATTTCGGATGAGGTTGACGAGTGAATGGAAGTTCATAAACAGCATCCAACTCCTCTGTTGTCATAGGCGAATATGGTGGTTGCACCACAACATACTCTTTCCCCACAGGTTGCACCAACACAGTCTGATTAAGTTTATTACTCTCCTCCTCTATCGTTTTGAATATTGCAGCAGATATTTTCTTATTCTTTGCACACTCTTCGTGAGATGCAAGCTCAATAATATTATCATCTACCGGCCTAGAAACAGACAAATACCCAACTTGTCTCATATCATGACAATCCTCAATAGATTGACCTGCAGAAAGTCGGCGCACAAGTTCGCGCATAGGCTTCTCGCCCATACCATATATAAGTAGGTCGGCTCGGGTATCTACAAGAATTGATTTGTGATAAGAATCATCCCAATAGTCATAATGCGAAAAACGGCGCAACGAAGCCTCGATACCCCCTATCACGAGAGGCACATCGGGATATAATTGTTTGATTATCTTGGCATAAGTGATAGTAGCACGATCAGGTCGCATACCCGCTTTGCCATCAGGCGTATAGGCATCATTCGAGCGCAAACGCTTGTTGGCAGTATAGTGATTGACCATCGAGTCCATACATCCAGCCGAAATAGCAAAGAAACGACGAGGACGCCCCATCTTCGTGAAATCACGATGGTCGCCACGCCAATCAGGTTGAGGCACAATAGCCACGCGCCACCCCTCCGACTCAATAACACGTCCGATTACAGCTGCACCAAACGACGGATGATCAACGTATGCATCACCCGAAAAAAGCACCACATCCACCTCATCCCAACCACGAATCTCCAATTCTTTCTTGGTTGTAGGGAGAAAATCAGTTAATTTATAGTTCATAATTATAAAAAAGGAGTCATATAAATAGGTAAAAAAACTATACCACCCTCATTCTTTAAATCTTGATAATGAATAACGTATGGTTGATAAAGTTGAGTACTATATTTTTTCATAAACTTACCTAAAGAAGTAAGAGTATAGCGAGTACTTGATTTCACCTCTATTGGAGAAATATTATGTCGGTTTGATATAGTTGGTTTCTGTATCAAAAAATCTATCTCCATCCTATCATCTGCAACATTAGAATATTGCGAATAGAAATACAACCTATGACCTGACGCACGAAGCATCTGCGCTACTATATTTTCGACCAACATTCCATTATTGATTTCTAACTTATCCAATAAGAGTTTTTTATAAATTTCTTCACTTACAATAGTTTTTTCATTAAAAGCCAAACTAATCAACAATCCAGTATCAGCCATATAGCATTTCAACTGTTGAGTATCCATCTTCATTCTAAGACCTAACGAAGGCTCAGTTGCCCCCCAACAAATATTGACAACTTGCGATTCTTCAAGCCAAAAGAAAGAAGTTTCATACTCACGAAAACGAGCAGAAGATTGAATATCTTGCAACCTAAATTTTTTTTCATGGCGTTGCAATGTAGCAGGAAGCTGCTCAAAAATACTTTTTACTTTCGTTTCAAATCCAGAAGCATACTTCTCAATATCTGACTTATATAGAGAAAGTATATCACGCTTAACCTTATCAACCTCCCCAAAATTCTTATTACTCTCTACATAACGACATACAGCCTGAGGCATCCCCCCCACAATCATATACTCCTTAAACATATCCATCGCTTTACGATGCATAACCGAACCGAGTGGTTGTTGATTATCGAAACAATATTTTACAAAAGGAATCAGCATGTCGTCACCCAACGCCCAAACAAATTCCTCAAAATCCATTGGAAACATCTGAATCCTACGCTCTTCTGATGGTATGACGATATCTTTCACATTCTTATTGATAGAAACCAACGAACCTGTTTCGATATAATCATAACGTCCATCTTCTACAAGATATTTAATTGCTGCTCTTGCGCGTGGACAAAGTTGCACCTCATCAAAAACTATCAACGACTCACGCTCATACAATTTTACTCCCATTATATTTTGCAAATACATAAAGAGCACATCCAAGTCTGAAAGATAATTATCAAACAAGGCAAATACATCTTTGGGAGCACTATTAAAGTCGATAAATAGAAAAGATTTATACTCGTTTTTTGCAAATTCTTTCACTATATAACTCTTTCCTACACGACGCGCTCCATCAATAAGAATAGCCACTCTACCCTTCTCCTCTTGTTTCCATTTCAATAACTCATTATAAATCTTACGCTTCATATTAAGAAATCACATTTTTAAGGTTTAGAAATATGAGAATTCCCACATTTTTAAGGTTTAGAAATACACTATTTCCCACATTTTTAAGGTTTACAATGCAAAGTTATGAATATTTTTCCAATTACACAAAGTTTTTGAAGAATAAAAAACAACAAAAACACAAATGACATTTCCAGACGTTCTTTATATTCAATAATTTAGGTTATTTGTGTGCTTATATTTTAAGTTGAATGTCAATATTTTTAGAAAAAATAGGGACTTACAAAGTTCGCAAAGTTTGCAAAGTTACAGTTAAATAGCTGTTATTCTGATAGATACACAAGAAGGATAGTTACAAAGTAGATAATCACAAAATCGCTTAAGTCACTGACAATTAATCACATTCAGGAACTTTGCAACTTTGCAAGTTGCAAAGTTAGTCTATATATGTCTATTTTTTTCAGGAAAATAATAAAAATCTGTCTACTTTTTTAGGAAAATACGATTTTTAGCACCTTATGAGGTTTGCGAACTTTGCAAATGGAGGGTGTAAAGATGACCGTTTCCTTCGGCATAGGTTGCTTGAAGGTTGCTGACGAGCAAGAAAAAATCTTTCCTTATCTGTAAGTAACCTTCAAGCAACCTTCATTGAAGAAGAGTGACACATAACAATGATGGTATTTATAAAAAAAAATGTAATTTTGCAGTGACACTGCAAAATTACATAAAAACATATCAAAATAAAGCCTCAAGAATACGGAATCCTCGAGGCTTATCATTATGCTATTTTTAAATAAAATCTTACATCTTACTACATCTAAAAAATAAATTTTATGGGCGCACAGGGCGCACAGATAATCCATAATAACGTTCTATATTAGTAATACTTTTTCCATCTGACTGAAATTCTATTAACCTAGAATAAGTTGAAGCTGATGTACCAAGTGAACTAGACCAATAACGACCATACGACCCAGCATTAAAAAGCGAACCTCCATTAACTCCATTCATATAGCCTGCAGCTGGCATAAAAATACAACAATTTGTATATCCTGATATTTTAGATGTTACCTTATAACCTTTTACCCCGTTTTGTGTAGTCCAGGTCCACGTACAATTAGTACGCAATTCCTCTATTTCATTTTTTGTTGGCATTCGCCAATTTCCACCCCAATTCATAGTCGCAGCATCATCTAATGGTTCAAGCACAATTTCATTAGTATTTATTCTATATTTTGTAAATACTCCCGATTGTCCTTCATAGTATTTATAAGTACTCCAATTATATTTCGTTGGCTCTGGCTCAATTTCTCCCCATGCAAAATAGTCGCCATATTCTTCTGGAGTGGTTGCGCCTACGTTGCATGTTGCCCATTTTACAGAAAGACCCAAATCAACATATTCATTATTTAAACCTAAACTTTTAGACACAAAAACATAACACTCTTTTGCTAATGTTCCAGCTTTTACTGAAATTATCACTGCTCCACTCTGTATCGCTTCTACCACACCATTTTCTACTTTCACAATAGTTTCATCACTCGAACTCCATATCACCTTCGAATTAGGGAATGGTGCTGTAGTTGCAATAATAGTATCTTTGCCACCAACACTCAAAACAATAGTATTTTTATCCAAAACTAAAGAATTCACCAAATTATCAATTACGGTTTGGTCAAAATCGGAAGTTGAATTATTGCCACGTGGTACAACCAAAGTTGTTCCATTGGTAAGAATGAAATAGACATTATTCTCGTCATATGTTACATTCGAGAACATACTATCACCATCTACACCATCTTTACCAGGTTGACCATCAGTACCTGGTTTGCCATCTTGTCCGTCCTTACCATCCTCACCATCAATTCCATCTTTTCCGTCTTCGCCTACTGCTTTGCCAAGTTCGGTCCAAGTTACACCTTTATCATAAGAGACATACCAATAGTTGTTTTCGATTTTAAGTTGTGGTGTAACACCATCTTTACCATCTACGCCATTTGTACCATTAGTTCCGTTTTGACCATTCTCACCATCAATTCCATCTTCGCCATCTACACCATCTTTGCCATCCTCACCATCAACTCCATCTTTGCCATCTTGTCCATCCTGTCCGTCTTTACCATCACGACCTGTTACACGGAGTTTATTACCATCAGCATCAAGTAACCATAGCCCATCAAGAGTCCAATAATAGACACCATCAGTATCTTTTGCTACACCCAAAATTGGAGTATAACCATCTACACCATCTTTGCCATCTTGACCATTTGTTCCGTTCGCACCATCCTTACCATCTTCACCATTATAGATTGTAATTGGGTCATTTTTAGCAAATGAGATAACATAACCAATTGTTTTACCATCTTTTGTGATTGGAGCAACTCCAGTGACGTAATCGTTATTTTGCAAAGCAGTAACTATTGTTTGAAGTGCTACAATATTAGTATTCATTTCTTTGCACAATGCTTCAAGTTCAGCAATGCGTTCTTCTAAATCTTCTAATTTTTCCCAAACACCCTCACCAAGCGGTATTGTCAACACTGTGCCATCAGCCAAAGTCAAATAGGCATTTTTCTCATCATAAGTAACTTTGGAGAACATACTATCACCATCTTGTCCGTCCTTACCATTTGTTCCGTTAGTTCCGTTTTGACCATCTTCGCCTACGGCTTTGCCAAGTTCGGTCCAAGTAGCTCCATTATCGTAAGAGATATACCAATAGTTGTTTTCAATTTTAAGTTGTGGAGTAACACCATCTTTACCATCAACACCATTTGTTCCATTTTGACCATCCTTGCCATCCTCTCCATCTACACCATCTTTGCCATCTTGTCCATCCTGTCCGTCTTTACCATCACGACCTGTTACGCGAAGTTTGTTGCCATCGGCATCAAGTAGCCACTCGCCATCTAATGTCCAATAATAAACGCCATCAGTGTCTTTGGCTACACCAAGTATTGGAGTATATCCATCTTTGCCATCTAAACCATTAGTGCCATTAAGTCCGTCTTTACCATTTTCACCATTATAAATGGTAATTGGGTCATGTTTGCCAAATGTAATTGTATAACCAATGGTTTCTCCACCTTTTTCGATAGGGAGAATACCTGTAATGTAGTCATTATCTTGGAGAACAGAGACAATGGTTTGAAGAGATGAGATATTGGTATTCATCTCTTTACACAATTCTTCCAAACGAGCTACACGAGCATCCAAATCATCAATAGCATCCCAAATACTACCATGGCATGCTGATAAAAGCATCATAATTGAAGCTAAAACAAATAGATAAAACTTTTTCATAGATTATATTTTTTAGATTTATAATTTTTATACAAATAGCGAGAACTTAACTTTCTCGCTAACGTTAGGTATTTGGCGTGACCTTGTATGTACGAATAAGTTAAGCTCACGCTATTATACGTGAGCATTTTTCAACTTATTCCTTCACATACATAAAATCGCCAAATTTTAACGTTAGAAGAAATGAGCAAAAATGCTATAATTGATACACCAAAATGACCCACTTAGGCATATCATATGTCAAGTGCAAAGGTAAGAATTATTTTTGAAAATTCCAAAGGTTTAATAATAAAAAAGAGACGCAATTTGTTGCGTCTCTAATTGAGCGGACGCACGAGCCGTGCGTCCCTACTTTATTTAATAAATACGTTTTATTTAATCGCTTCGATTACGTAGTTGATTGCTTCGTCCATGCCGTCTGGATTTTTGCCACCGGCTGTTGCCATGAAGGCTTGTCCGCCACCGCCGCCTTGGATGAATTTGGCTGCTTCGCGAATGAGTTTGCCTGCGTTGAAGCCTGCATCGACCATAGGTTGACTGAGGAAAACTGTGAGCGAAGGTTTGCCTTCATAGATATTACCTGAAACATACATAAATTTAACATCGGCAAATTTGCCACGGAAGAATGGAACGATAATCTTGTTAGTTTCAGGGTTTTCGTTAGAGATGTGACGGATAACTTTGATATCGCCAATCTCTTCGGCACGTTGCAACAACGAATCGCGCAACATCATAGCACGCTCTTGCATGAAGTTCTCAACTTTCTTACGAAGGTCGGCGCTCTCTTCGAGGTTCTTCTTAATTGCTGTGATAACGTCAGGAGTATTGTTGAGCAACTCTTTAATAGAGTTTTGGTGGTCTTGCATTTCATCGACAAGATGTTCGGCATACTCGGCAGTTACTGCCTCGATACGACGTACACCAGCGGCGATTGAGCTTTCTGAGATAATACGGAAAAGACCGATATTACCTGTTGATTGTGCGTGAGTACCACCACAAAGCTCGATAGAATCGCCATAACGGATTACGCGCACTGAGTCACCATATTTTTCGCCAAACAATGCCATAGCGCCCATAGCCTTAGCCTCTTCGATTGGGAGGTCGCGATGCTCGTCGAGTGCGATATTTTGACGAATCATTTTATTTACAGCATGCTCTACTTTGCGAATCTCTTCTGGTGTAACTTTTTGGAAGTGAGAGAAGTCGAAACGCAAAACTTCGGGCGACACATAAGAACCTTTTTGCTCTACGTGAGTGCCAAGAAGGTCGCGCAATGCTTTGTGAAGCAAGTGAGTTGCTGTGTGGTTAGCCTCAGCAGCAGCACGTTTTTCTGTATTGATTTTAGCCAAGAAGTTGCAAGTTACATCTTCTGGCAATTTGCTCATAATGTGCACCGGAAGGTTGTTTTCGCGTTTAGTATCGCGAATTTCCACGCCATTACCATCTTCGGTAATCAACCAACCTGAGTCGCCCACTTGACCACCCATCTCGGCATAGAAAGGAGTGCAAGAGAGAACCACTTGATAGTACTCTTTATTCTTTTGAACAAGACGACGATAGCGAAGAATTTGAGTGTCGCATTGAGTTTGGTCGTAGCCTACGAACTCGATATCGCCTTCGCGCACCACTACCCAATCGCCAGTTTCGACAGCAGCTGCATTACGAGCACGGTCTTTTTGTTTTTGCATTTCGGCATTGAAGTCGTCGATATTGAGTGTAAGAGCATTCTCTTTGAGAATCAATTCAGTAAGGTCGAGAGGAAATCCGTATGTGTCATACAAAGTGAAGGCATCAACACCACTTATTTCGGTTTTACCAGCCGATTTAGTTTCAGCCATCACACGGTCGAGAAGACGGATACCAGTTTCGAGTGTACGGAGGAATGAGTCTTCTTCTTCTTTGATAACCTTTTCGATAAGAGTTTGTTGTGCACCAAGTTCAGAATAAGCCTCACCCATATTGTCAATAAGCGCAGGGATGAGTTTATACATAAATGCTTGGCGTTGACCGAGGAATGTATAGCCATAACGAACAGCACGACGAAGGATACGGCGAATCACATAACCAGCTTTAGCGTTAGATGGCAATTGACCATCGGTAATAGCAAATGCGATAGTACGAATGTGGTCAGCCACTACGCGCATAGCCACATCCACTTTGTTGTCTTTGCCATATTCAGCACCACAAATTTCGCCTACAGCCTTCAAAAGTGGTTGGAATACGTCGGTATCGTAGTTTGAAGTTTTGCCTTGTACAGCCACGCAAAGACGTTCGAAGCCCATACCTGTGTCGATTACTTTATTTGGAAGAGGCTCGAGCGAACCATCAGCTTTGCGGTTGTATTGCATGAACACATTGTTCCAAATCTCAATCACTTGTGGGTGGTCGCCATTCACAAGGTCGCGACCATTGACTTGTGCGCGCTCTGCATCAGGACGAAGGTCGATATGAATTTCAGAACAAGGACCACAAGGACCTGTATCACCCATTTCCCAGAAGTTATCTTTTTTGTTACCGTTGATGATACGGTCTTCTGCAATATATTTTGCCCAAATGCCTGCTGCTTCGTTATCGCGGTCGAGGCCTTCGGCTGCAGAACCTTCGAACACAGTTACGTAAAGGCGGTCTTTGTCCAATTTGAGCACTTCGGTAAGGTATTCCCAAGCCCAAGCAATAGCCTCAGCTTTGAAATAATCGCCAAACGACCAGTTACCCAACATTTCGAACATAGTGTGGTGGTATGTATCGTGACCAACTTCTTCGAGGTCATTGTGTTTCCCGCTCACGCGCAAACATTTTTGCGAGTCTGCCACACGTGGATATTTGATAGGGTCGTTACCCAAAATAATGTTTTTAAATTGATTCATACCTGCATTGGTAAACATCAATGTAGGGTCACCTTTGATGACCATAGGTGCTGAAGGAACGATTTTATGGCCTTTAAAAGCAAAAAAATCGAGGAACGATTTACGAATTTCTTTTGATGTCATAGTTATTTAATGCACAATGCATAATGCATAATTCATAATCTACCTTTCGGTATTAATAAATTATGTCTTATGATGTTATTTTACCTTAGAGATAATATAATAATTTAACATGCAAATTTACAAAAATTTATTTAATTACACAACAATATAAAAAAATAGAGGCGCAAAAAAATTCACACCTCTATCTATTTATAAAACAGATTGTTATTTTAAATTAGCTATAGTTACGAGATGACACGCTACGACTCCTGCTGTTTCAGTACGGAGGCGAGATTCGCCAAGTGTGATTGCACGGAATGAATTGCGTAGTGCGAGTTCCACCTCTTCTTCGGAGAAATCACCTTCGGGACCAACCATAACTACTACGTCAGATGCTGGAGGACATGCGTGTAGAAGGTGTTGTTTTGGTTGGTCGTAGCAGTGAGCGATAAAGAGTTGAGAGTTGAGAGTTGAGAGTTGAGAACCCCCTTCCCCTTCGGGTACTTCCCCTAAGACAGCGGAAGAATATTGAGATACAAAATCCTTGAATGTTGTCATTGGATTGAGGCGAGGAACATAGGCTTTGAGGCTTTGTTTGGCAGCCGACACAAGGATTTTCTCAATACGCTCGGGTTTGATGATTTTACGCTCGGAATAGCGACAACAGAGGGGTGTGAGTTCATCGAAACCTATTTCGGTTGCTTTTTCGACAAACCACTCGAAGCGGTCGATATTTTTGGTTGGTGCGACTGCCAAATGGAGTCGGAATGGACGACGACCATACTCGTGTTGCTCGCTAAGGATAGTAACCTGAGTGCGCTTAGGGTGAGATTCGAGTATTTCGGCTTCGTAGAGTCCGCCAACTCCATCGATGATGTGGATGCGGTCGCCAGCCTTCATGCGCAATACCTTGACGCAGTGTTGTGATTCTTCCTCTGGAAGAGATAGTGTTTGGGCTATATCGGGAGCGTAGAATAAATTCATAATCTTTTACTTAAAAATATTCTTAAAAATATTCATTCCTAATTTAAATTTTTTATTCTCAATCCCTTCTTTTACTTTCTCCTTATCAATAACCAAAGAAACAAAAAAAGTTAATGTTCCGTCAGAATGAGAGCCATAGTTAGCATGAAATGACGCATTCTTCGTTCCAAACACCCACGTATTTTCAAAAGACACTTCATATGTATAATAATGAATTGTTTTAGTTTTTCTATTATGCCAAAAACCAACATAATCACACAAAGGGACTTCCGATTGTTTTGGAAATTGATAAACAACAAAAAGTACATCTTCCGTACACAATACAGGTAAGACTTTTAAATCTTCCCAAGACAATCCATCAACCACAAAATCTTCACCATTCTCAGAAAGACACTCACAAGTAAGCTTTATAAAATCATCTTTAAATGCTAAAATTTCAGTATAATCCTCATTTTGAAATTGTTTAACTGCTGAAGGGAGTAAATGGAATTGAAATTCATATAAATTCATAACACTAAATATTTTATAAATAACAATTATCTTTTCTTATTTCACTTCGAAGACGGCGAGTGGTGTTTTGTCTTTATAGAGAGTTACTTTGCCTTTTTCGGCTTTATACGCATTAGCTGTCTCTAAAATAGTTGAAATTTGCATCTCTATTTTGTTTGATTCTTCATCGCACATACGGCGAGTCATACCAACATCCATAAATTTAATTTTACCATCGGCTGCTCTATATTGTCCGAAGAATTGATTACATCCTGAATGGCCATTGATTTTATAAATACCATCAGCAACAGCGGTTTCTGTAAATGTAAATGTGATAGGTTCGAATGTTGATTTTGCATCGTATGCAACACCATTTAATTCAATAAGATGAAGAATTTTGCCTTGAAAAGTGAATACAGGTTCTTTTACTCGTGAAGCACAAGAGGCAAAAATTAAAATCAAAATAGCGACAATAACAAGATTTTTTTTCATAGTAAGTTAAATATAAATTGTTTATAAAAGTATTTTCTCTTTTAGAAAGAGATATTTTCGATAAGTTTAATTAGGTAGCGCAAAATTACGAATTTTTTTTGAGTTATATAAGTGTCGTATAAAATTTTTTTTGTACATTTGCAAAATAAAATGTTCATAGTTGATAATCGAGGGCAACAGTAGCCAGATTAGTCTGACTATGTCTTATAACTTACGACTTTCTACTTACTACTAAAAAAAACGATATGAATAATTGGTTTGAATGTAAGGTAACATACGACCGCACAGCAGAAGATGGAACTATAAAAAAAGTAACTGAGCCATATATGGTTGATGCCTTGTCATTTACAGAGGCTGAATCACGTATTTGCAAGGAGTGTCAAGCATACGCAACTGGTGAATTTACTGTGTCGGCAGTGAAACGTTGCAAGATTGCAGAAATGTTTTTCAATGAAGATTTGCAAGAATACAGATGGTTCCGTTGCCGCGTAAATTATGTGTCACTTGACGAAGAAAAAGGCGTAGAAAAGCGCATTGCTCAAACCATGATGGTACAAGCTGTAGACTTCCAAGATGCAGTAAAGGCTCTTGTAAAAGGTATGGATAGCAGTGTGTGCGACTATGAGATTGCTTCTATCACAGAAACTAAGATTTTGGAAGTGTATAAATACGAAGCTCCAGAGAACTAGTAATTTATAGAAACTTATAGAAATTATAGAAACTATAGGTATTATGAGTATTAGAAAAAATTTAGAAGAGATACGCAAAGGTATACCTGAGGGGGTGGAATTGGCATGTGTGTCGAAATTTCATCCTGTGGAGGCTATCGAAGAGGCGTATGCTGCGGGAGAAAGAGTGTTTGCGGAGAGTCGTCCACAAGAGTTTGTGGCTAAAGTTGAGGTGTTGCCAACGGATATCGAATGGCATTTCATTGGTAACTTGCAGACTAACAAAGTGAAGATGGTGGTGCCACACGCTACGTTGATACATAGTATGGCCAATGAGCGATTGTTTGACGAGGTGGAGAAATGTGCCGCTAAAATAGACAAGGTGCAAGATGTGTTGATTGAATTGCACGTTGCACAAGAGGAGAGCAAGAGCGGATTTACGCCAAAAGAGGCTATCGAAATGTTGAGCGATGAATTTATCGCATTGCACCCACATATCAGAATTTGTGGCGTGATGGGTATGGCGTCGTTGACTGATGATGAAGCAAAGATACGCACTGAATTTAAGGCAATAAAGGCGACATTCGAGCGTTTGAGAGATGAGGTTTTTGATGGATGCGACTATTTTTGCGAGGTGTCGATGGGGATGTCGGGCGACTACCCTATTGCTATCGAAGAAGGGGCTACGATTGTGAGAATTGGTAGTTCTATTTTTGGAAATAGAGTTTATTGATAAAAAATTATAGACTCTATAGCGACTATAAAATCTATAGTGACTATAAAAATATAATATCTATAATAAAACTAATAACAAATCATTAATAACTAACTAATATCTAATCTAATAACAATGGAAAAATTATTGATGTTGGGCGACGAAGCTATCGCTCAGGCTGCAATTGATGCAGGTCTTTCGGGAGTATTTGCTTATCCTGGTACTCCATCTACAGAAATCACTGAGTTTATCCAAGACTCAAAAATGGCTAAAGAGTTGGGCATCCGTAGCGAATGGTGCGCTAACGAAAAAACTGCTATGGAAGCTGCTCTCGGTATGAGTTATGCTGGCAAACGTGCGTTGTTCTGCTGTAAACACGTGGGTATCAACGTAGCTGCCGACTGTTTCGTTAACTCTGCTATCACTGGTGCTAATGGTGGTTTGATTTATTTGGCTGCTGACGACCCTTCAATGCACTCATCACAAAACGAACAAGACTCTCGTTTCTATGCTGACTTTGCATTCATCCCATGCCTCGAACCATCTACCCAACAAGAAGCTTACGACATGGTTCACTATGGGTATGAATTGTCAGAAAAATTCCATTTGCCAGTGATGATGCGCGTAACTACACGTATGGCTCACTCACGTGCTGGTGTTGCTCGTCGCGCTGAAGTGACTAAACAAAATGCTCTTAAAATGCCTGAAAACAAGATGCAATATATCTTGTTGCCAGCAGTAGCTCGTCGTCAATACAACGAACTTTTGGCTAAACAACCAGAATTGATGAAAGAAGCTGAAACTAGCGGTTTCAACAAATATATCGATGGTCCTAACAAAAAACTCGGTATCATCGCTTGCGGTATCTCTTACAACTACTTGATGGAAAACTTCCGCGACTCAGAATGCCCATATCCAGTAGTGAAAATCAGCCAATACCCTATG
>JAZOUT010000147.1:0-24857 GCA_045658305.1 Candidatus Aphodosoma sp.
GTAGGGTTTATCGGGTACACCTGCTCCCATAAAATCAAAAACTGGCAAACTATTCCGCTTCGCGTACTCTATGGCTGCATACGTAGCCATCACCGACGGGTATTGCTCACGATATTCCTCATCCAATCCACAGACATACCACTCGTAGATTGCTTTGTCCGCAAAGATCGGGCACATCATTCCGCCAATCACTTTGCCTTCATATTTCACCAACAGGTACTTCCCCACTCCATTGCGATAGAACTGCAAGAAGAATGCTTCGCTCCACAAGGGTGTGCGCACCTTCTGGCGATAGAGTTGACGGAGTATCTGATACCAATCGCGTATCTCCTGTTCGGATGATGCTTCGCATATTTCTGCACCATTTTTAATTGCTTTCTTCACTTGGCGTTGGCGCTGCTCGCTCATGGAGTGTTGGTCATTACACGCCACTTGTATGTTCAAATGCGGTTGATAGGCGAAGCCACATTGCTCAAACACGTGGCGCCAACGGCTATAGTCATGAAAATTGCGTGTCTCAATGTATATTGGTGTAGAGTGTAAGGTGTAAGGTGTAGAGGCTGGTATTTCAGCTACGCTGTCCTCCGTGCCTTTACACTTTAAACTTTCAACTTTACACTCCTTCACCGCCTTCAGCAGTGCTGCCACCTCAGCATCCGTTGCATCCTCTGCCAAAAGAGGTCCACCAATAATGATCGCACGGCGGGTGAAGAATTGTTTCAAGGCGCTATGCTCACGCGTGACATAGCCAACGCATACTGCTTTTAGGCGATAAGGCGATGAGGCGATAAGGCGTGAGGCAGGTATATCGGCTTTGCCGCTCTCCTCGCCTTTACACTTTACACTATCCACCTTACACTCTTCTGCAACTCCTATAGCAAACGGCATCATCTCCTCAGGATTGGCCTCATAGAACCGATACGCCTCTGGCGTTTGGAACCAGGTGGCGTAGGGAGAGCGTTCCACGAGGGATTGCCACTGCTGAAGGTCTATGTCGGAGTATGTGAGTAAGAGTTTCATTACAATGAGAATATATTGATACAAAAATTGGTGCAAAGTTAGTAAAAATCGTTAATATATGCAAATTTATGAGGAAAAATTTAGCGTATGGAGATAAAAGGAGGTTGAAGATACAAGAATTGTAGGATTTAACGCAGATTATTGTTACAATGTTGCACTTCGTCATCAGGCACCTATAGATCAAACTACAGCGACAGCTCTATGACCACCGGAGGTACACAACTCTCGTAAGCGGTATATTTTTATACAAAAATACGCTCGTATGCACTCGCTACAAAAATATTCAAAAATACCAATGATATAGGAATGGGATATATTTGGTGCTGCTGCCACACTACGTTTAGGCATCGCCAGATAAATGTCCAAACATAAGCTGCAGATGTGAACATCGCAACTTATGTTTGTCCACTTATCTTACGTCCTGCTTTGGCAGTCCGTCGCACCAAATAGATTTTAACGTTCTCCGAACTATGTTAGATGTTCTTCGAACCTTTCGTCGACTCTCTCTCCCTTCGGTCGAATTTATGATGTTCTTCTAACTCTTTTGTGGTTTTGACTCGCGGTACGCGTACCGCTCCTGCATCTGCCTATGGCACCTGCGTCAAAACACTGCCCTTGGCAAACAATGAGGCGATAAGGCGAGAGGTTAGAGGCGAGAGGCACGGATAGCGGCGACGCTGCACCCCCATCCCATAGCCCATACCCAATAGCCCATAGCCAATCATCAATAGCCTATAACCAATAGCCAATAGCCAATAACCAATAGCCTATAGCCAATAACCCATAACTTCAGCCAAAGGCTGTGTTTTGCTCAAGACGCGCAGCGGATTGGAGAGTTGTGCTTGCACAACGAAGCATAACCTAACGTCCGTAGGACTGATAGACTCCGAAGGACTATGAAAAGTTCGAAGAACATTATAAGCCTTTGGTGGCGATTGGCTGCATAGCAGACAAAGAGTGATGGGATGATTGCCCGAATCCATGCTTGCATGAGTGAGGGAAAGCAGCCCAGCACTCGTATGATAAACGATAGTTTAGCATAGCCACCCAATACCCGTTAAAATATTTTTGTATATTTTTGTAGCCATCGCAGATGGCGTATTTTTGACTAAAAAAAATGTTGTCTAATTGTCTCCTCTGTTGTCGGTATTGTCTTTAAATATATTCCGCGTTTCCGTGTCAATCCGTGCTCGTCCGTGCTCGTCCGTGGTTGGTATCATCTACCGAGCTTCAGTGCCCATCTGTGAGATTCGTGGGAGATTAGGCTCCTGCAAGCACGTTCGCGTAGATGTTCTCCAGTCGCTCAGCGACTTGTTCGTTGCTCAGCCCCATCTCTATGATTCGCTCGCGGCCATTGGTGCGCCCGCTGAAAGCCAGCGCTTTTCGCAATGCCTCCGCTATATCCTTTGGCTCACGTGTAGGCACCACATAACACCCCTCTACCCCACTCGTTCTTTCTGCCACGTCGCCGACATCCACACTCACGATAGGACATCCGCACGCCATGGCTTCTTTTACCACCTGCGGACTACCCTCCGTCTTGCTGGTCATCAATAGCGCATGGCAATTATACATGAGAGCAGTTACCTGATCACGTGTATATCCTTTTAGTTCGATTAGCTCTATTTGGCGATTGGCGATTGGCGATTGGCGATTGGCGATTGGAGATTGGAGATTGGCGATTGGCGATTGGCGATTGGCGATTAGCGAGTTGTAAATAGCGATTACACTTTTAGCGAGTTCTGGATCTTTCACAGCATTATCAAATGCACCAGCAAAAAGCACATATTTTATTTCTTTATCCAACTTACTATGGACCCACTGATTAAGAGTCAGTTGCTCTACCCACTGAGTTTGCAACTCGCTCCAAGGTTGGGGGATGTTCACCCCGCAAGGGAGGAGGGTGAATAGCCTCATCGCCTCATCACCTAAGGCCAAACTCACATTCCGCTTCGACACGAAGATATTGTGCGCCGAGAGGCGCATGGCTATTTTGGAAAAGCGCAGGATGGATGGCACATTGATATCACTACCGTGATAGGTGGTAACAACGGGCACAAGGCGTTGCAGGTTAGCGAGCAAGCCGCTCAGACCGTAGTGGGCATGGACAATATTAGGTCGCACCTTGCGTATCATACGCTTGAGCGCAGGTAGCTCGCGCAGGTAGCCGATAATACCTTTGCCGGTGATGCCGTAGCGCAGCACCTCTATGCCGCGCGCCTGAAGGGCAGCCATCTGCTCTTCGATGAAGGGCGCGAAACGCCCATTTTTATCGGATGCTACGATGAGGATTTTCATTGTCAATTCTTTTTTTAACAAAAATACGCTACGCTTCGCTTGCTACATAAATATCTAAAAATCAAGATTATCTTTTGTTGGGTTGGGAGAGCGAAACTTCGCTGGCAACCCAAAACAAAATAAGATGTCAAGAAGTGTATAAATGCATCATGGCTGTTCTTACATTCCGTCATGTTCGTTATCGCACCAGTTATTCAAAATGGGCTGCGCTGAATATTGCTCATTTTGCTTTTGCCATTGCTCTTCAAAATGGTGGATATATTCATGCGCTTTTGTTTCGTCAAGAAAATCTTTGATATCTTTAGAAAGAGTATAGCCCACTTTAAGCAATGCTAAATAGCAATATCCACATTCTGCCTTGGATTTATCCAACAACCATTGTTCCACCTCACAAAGAGTCCAACACTCGTCATTCTTTTCACGTTCGAGCTCTTCTACAAACCCCCGATAGAATAACAAGACTTGAATAATTGTACTTGCATCATAAAGACCTTTTGCAATAGCACCAATGTTAATCAATTGTTTAACTACAGGATTGTTATCACACAACTCTTTTATTGCTGTTTTTATCACATCACTTTCCAAGGAGAGCATATGCTTACAACTCGGAAATTTAGACAAGGGGATAACGTGAGCAAAACGATTTCTTATGTCACATAATATAAAATATGCATGGGAACATGTACCAAACAATAGAATTGCATTATCAGATGTCATTCCCGATGCAATTTTCTTCTTTGTTTTTTCAATGGCATACAGTCCTTGAACCATGTGAGTTGACAATATACTATATACTTTGTTGCAAAATGTACGCTGGCTTGCTATATCAGATTGGTTTAACATGACTTTATGCTTCTGAGCATACTCAAAAGCATCTGCTACATCTTGATGCAAAACTTCTATTGGATCTATTGCAAGGACAATTTGACCTATATTTGTGTTTTGGGTGGTATGCATATATTTATTTTAGATCATTTAGATTGATTTAGCTAATTCTTGCTATGATTTAAGTAATTGTCTATTAACAATATTGAGTCTTATTTTATGTCTACATCAACTGGCAGTAAGTATCTACCTTATATAAACTTCTTCATATGACAGTCTTCTACCATCTGGCATCTTTCTTATACGGTCATTAACATATCTACACCAAAGTTTTTCAATTGCAGGTATTTTTGAAACATCCATTTCCGATACAACAGCATCACGCACTCCTAAGGTACTTAAGGAAGGCGTATTGATTACTGATTTAGTCCCATCCTCAGGATCAAACAATATCCACCATCGATCATGAATCGGACAACTTATTTTTTTGTCTGTGTAGTATAATAAAACTATTTTTAATTTCCCTGGCATATCACTGGAAATTTGATTCCACACCATTTGATAATCTTCTATTGACGCATCTTGTTTTTCCATATTGGTAAGTATTGTAACATCTAGATTAGTATTTAAATCAAATAACTTCTTAATAAAAGTTAAATCTTCTGGATGGAAATAAGGATCTATTATTCGTAATACATCAAAGTGATACTTTTGATACCAATCTATTATTATCTTATGACCCTTTGACTCTTCCCCTGCTAAAACCATACCTTCTGTTCCTATAGATATTGTACGACTCATAATTTCATTAATTCGTTGCATACGTTCTTGAGTGCTAGACGAAACTGCAAATACAAGTCTAAGATTACAATATAGCGACTCATGGATTTGGCGAAGTATGTCGTTTGCACTTTTGTGAGTTAGGTTCTTTCGATATATATTCTCTATATAATAGACAATAGCGTCTACAGAACTCATTATTGGTCCATGATAGATTGAGTCTATAATTGGATATAATTCATCTATATTACGAATGGTCGCTTTATTTGCGACTAAATCAGTTAATTGTTTCTTGTAAAAACGAATCTGTTCTTCTCTATCAAGATTAGGTATCTCTTGTAGAGAATCTTTTGCAGTATTAATTTTTTTATTAGACAAAATATGTTTCTTCAATCTATTCTTAAAATGAAGACGAACCTGATCTCTATCTACCTGATCTATTAATTGATCTGCTAGTTGTGGATCATTTTCATACACAATATCTATAAACTTTTGATAATCTTGGAATGTTCCATTTTCATTTTGTAACATAGCTTTCATTATCGAATTAGCCACACTACGAGTCCGTATTTTATCCCTACTTAAAAATGTATTTGATAAGCACATATCCATGCGATTCAGTTTATCAAATCCACCAGAAATGCTTAATGAACATTCTAATCCCTTATCTAGAAACGAATTTCGTTTTTCTACATTTCGAATAAAATTTGCTGAATGAAGATATAAAAATGCTTTATCGGCAAGATTGTCTATTTCCTCTATTTCAGATCTAATCTTTTCCCAGTCAATTGCTGCATACTGTTTGCATCCTAACAGCATTGCTTTACAAATCACTTGATATCCTTTATGTTGTATACCACTCTTAGTGGGAAATTTGGTATTTACTATTTCATCTAGTGACGAAAGCATATCTTTTCTTTGTTCACGAGACAATTTCCTTAATTCGTTATCTTTTTCTTTCCTCGTTAATAACTCAACATAAGAAAACACGAAACATTCATCAGAAGATATTTTTAACAAGTGAATAAGTTTACTAATATCACTATAATCAAGATCTCCACATATATAATTATCATCTTTTGTTTCTATATCTGATATATATGGATATTTAGATATAATAAAACTAGCCACATGCTCAATACAAGAATTTCTAAAGCGCTCATCAAAACTTGATATTTTTCGTATATATTGCTCTGGCGCATTTAGATATAACACGGGTGATATATTAAATAATATCTTTTTTTGATTGTATAATGAGAAGTTTGATAAATCTTTATCAATATATAGTCTAACGATATTCGAAAATTGTTCTTTATTTCCTGCCACATAATATTCTAAGGCTAAGCATCCCCATAAGATTATCGTCTCACTATCAGAATCATAATGCCCCAAAAGATTTTTAAATCTTTCTAAATCATTTTCAATATTAAGTTGAGAGCGAATTAAGATACCCAACGAATGAACGTACATAGATAAACTAGAATGTACTGCTCGAACACACGAATAATTGGGTAAGATTTGTTCGTTCCTATACTTCCTTGTTTTTTCAACATACTCACGCGATTCTAACTTTAGAGAGATTCTAGATAAACTTTTTGCTATTTCATATCCAATTATCACTTTGAGCCACGGACTATCAATACCTTCCCATGTTTCATCTAGTTGTGACTTAATATGTTTAAAAAATGTATCATCGTATTTATTCTTTGCTCCCCATATATATACATTAGATAGAACCTGACACTTGGTGCTTTCATCCTCTATTTTATCAAATGCACTTGATAAATGTTTAATTATTGTTAGAACTCTCTCCTCATCTTTCTGTATTGTTGTTAATCTACGTATGATAATCTTGAGAGGAATCCCTATATCTGAAGTGTCATATTTTATTAAACCTATGTATTTTAAGAAACGAGTTACATCAAACTTTTCAATATCTCTTCGTTCTGCGTAAACCGATGCTGCTAATAAATATGCACGAGTACGACGTGGCTCTGTATTCATCTGTGGAATAATAGCATCTACGATAGAAGGATAGAGGCACACTAATTCCCTTATAACTCCTTCTACCACTTTCATATGATAAGCAGAATATTTAAATTGATTTAACACATCACCTTCTATTTCATTCTGTAGATTAAAACCAGGCATTAAGGCATTCTCAATTTCTTTAGGAGTCCCTAATTTTTCATAGTTAGCTAACAGTAAAGATTTTGCATGAATCATTATATTTTTATCCTCATATTCAGAGATTTCCAAATATAAATCTTGCAATTTAGAATAAGCCTTCTCTTTCTCATGTTTCACTAATGCTTCTATAATGAGTAATTGCAACTCTACATAGTCAATTGTTGGATATTTAATAAATTCTGTAATAACCTCTAATTTTGTTAAGATTTCATCAATAATCTGTATAGGAATTAATGATAACGGTTTGCAATATTCCTTCAATAGCGAAACTTTAGGAGTTGTTATATCTGAAGCTTGAATAATTAAGTTTACTGCATATAGGATAGCATTACCGATATTAGCAAGATGTTTATGTTCTGGAATCCAAAATTGTAAAAAATACAACTTATTAGAATCCTTTGGTAATTTTTCTATCTCAACAAGTAATTGATCTACAGTTAGTTCTCGAAACATTCCTCTCATCGTATGAGATAATGTCCTCAATTGTTCGTCTACAATTCGAGTTGCAGCAATGTCAGCTTTCGCTAAATCTTCTTTATTATTACTATCTCCTTCGTTATAAGCTATAGAAAACATTGTATAAAGTCTATCTATACGATGTCTGTCATTTGTTACTTTCGCTATTTGATCAATAATTGATAGAGCCTGTGAAAACTTTATTGGTATCATTAACTGTGCTAATTCAATGGCTTTATCTGGGATATGTGCAAAATCAATAAGCGCAACCAAATCATCAATCTGAGCAAATATATCGTCGGCCATATCAACTGGAAGTGTATTTTTCCGTTGGGCCATAAGGAGCAAACATTTTAAACGTTCCTCTAATAAAAATACACTTTGCGATAATTCATAAGCAGTCTCGTAATCTCCAATAGCTAATAATGCAAGTAATTCTATTTCTGACAATTCATTTTGTTCCATCTCTCGTGACGCACTCCTTGTCACTGCAAAACGAAAACAAGCATTTTCATGGTTTGTCAAACGACTTGCTATCAAGCCATATTCACATTGCTCATTGATGGCTGATTGAGATTTACGTTTTTCCAAAAAGTCTTGTACTTTATCAGAAGTAAGATATTTCACTAATTCATATTGACGCTCAGTTCTATGATACAACGATGGTAATGTATAAAAACTATCTTCTAGATTTTCTGACTCTAATATCGTTATTAGTATATTTTCAACTTCAATACGTATTTGAGGTTCCATTTTTCCATAAAGATATTTTCTCAAACAACGATTATCAATCTGTGGATACCCATTAACAATTTTAATGTACTTTGCAAAATAACTGATGATATTTCTGTATTCTTTATCGACATTTAGAACCCTAATTATTATATCCTCATGAATTAACATTTCTGATAATGTAAGTATAGCCATAAATAGCTTTCCTTCTATCGATGGATAAGCATTAATATAATTATAATCTTCAAAGTAGAATTCATCCTCACAATGCCGATCGAAATTATCAATAACTTCTATATTGCAGTTATTCTTTTGATAAATATCCAGCAAACATGATAAACGTTCGGCATTGCCCTTACTTAGATGCCAAAATATTTCAGCATGTTCATTCGTTATGGTAGGGAATAATTCCTTTATGTAGTCTAATACTGCATTTTTTTCAAAACGCACTAAAATTTGAGAGGAAATAGTTAATTCAATTTGAGGAAGAATTTTTTTTATTTTTTCTAA
This sequence comes from Candidatus Aphodosoma sp., assembly GCA_045658305.1. Taxonomy (GTDB): domain Bacteria; phylum Bacteroidota; class Bacteroidia; order Bacteroidales; family Paludibacteraceae; genus Aphodosoma. The sequence continues at coordinate 8,812 of JAZOUT010000147.1, forward strand.
ATTACCAGAAAATAAAAATCTAGTATTTTGAATATTATACAAATGGGTTATAAAAGAACGAATCAGGTCCTTATTCCCATCCGTAACGCGATCAAAACCATCAAAAACAAAATAAAGCACGTGGTTATCCTGTTTCAGTTTTCGCATAATACGTGACAAAGGACTAGGATTTTTGACCTTTTGTGTTGTTAAATTATCAGCCCCGTTAATGTAAAAATCTAATTGATTATTTATACTCGCTTTAAATTTTGCAACATTTAGCGCGATTGTAGAAAAATCAGAACAAAAATATGAAATACTATTTTTACTATGTTTCCCTGCAAACATTGCTAGAGTTGTCGTTAAGCCAACTCCTTTATCCCCATCAATAACCAACACTCTATTAATATCCAATTGTCCCTCTATCATATCCAAGAATGAATCTCTAGATATAAGTTTTTCTGGTAAATTAGGATATGTAGAACTAGCACTACATTGATTTAACAATACTCGTTTTTGTGAATTCATATTAATTAATCATTTAAGTGACAATATTAAATTCGTAACACCTCTATGTTCGATACAAAATCACTACTATTATTCATACAATGTAGTTGATAAACATCAAATGAACGTGTTCTGTAAAAATAATATTATCAGTGCGTTTTAAAAGTTAGATATCTACAATTATAGCTTCCACAAATTGCAATTGCGATAATGCTTTGTCTGTATGAAACGATACTTGATTAAACAACACATGCGTCTTCAGTTGCACTACAGCTGCTTCTGCGCTCAACTCCCCATTCTCATACAAACTGATAGTGGCATATAGGTTATCATTCGCTACAGGACCAAGTACAATATCATAATCATGCAACGGAGCAAAACGGCGATTGGCAACAACGAAATCTAACCACTCCTTGGTTGCACCATTGTACTCCATTATCTTCAATACACCATCACTCAACAGATTATCATCCACTTCATATACAGACACTACTGCATTTCCTCCTCCCGCACGTTCACGACGAATACGTGCCCAACGAGCAGCTTGATCGAAATCCACTGTGGTATAAAAGCCCTTTCCGTAATCTGTATTGGGACGACCTTGGCGAAGACTTGGTTTCTTCACTGTTACTACTGAACCATGATATAGTTTCATTTTGTTATTTTTTTCTATTGTTAATATATATATATATATCTTGCAAAATCATGTCCTTACCTTGTGTATGAAGCATATCAAAGCCTTTCACCAGATACTCATCGACCCCATAACGGCGGAATAGTGCGTATGCCTCTAGTGAGGTCATGTCATGTTTTCTTGCATAATTTTCCGCACAGAACGTCAGAAACACAATCACATTATTCGATACGATACGCCCATGTGACAACCAACTTTGTTCCAACAAGCGATAAAGTGATTCTGTATCCAGATACCACCACTTGGCACTTTCATCGTACATCTTGGCATAGAAGGGAGAGTCATAAATATAGCCCAATGCAGTTCTCACAGGAATATGCTTGCGCTGCGAGACCAACAATGCCAATTGTGATATTTTCAATGGAATAATAGAGGCACTCATATTCTTTTTATTTTTATCGCTGCAAAGTTACACATTTTTTTTGATATAGGCAAATTTGAAGCGATTTTTCTAATTTTATATTCATTCTACATCTGCAAAACCAATGTTTAACGAGTTAACGAGTTAATGTTTTTACGATTTAACGTTTAACGACTTAATGTTTAACGATTTAACGTTTAACGACTTAACGAGTTAATGTTTAACGACTAAACGAGGCATTCAATCGTTCATTCGTTCAATCGTTCATGCGTTAACTCCTTCATTCCTTCAATCGTTCATTCCTTAATTCGCTCACTCCTTCCCCCCAAGGCATTTCCTACGCAAACCAGATAATATAGCTGCTATCTTACGAATCTGTTCTTCAACTTGAGTTAATTCGTTTTGATTAATATATCCTAAATCGCAAGAGATATCCATTTGGCAGTGTACTTCCATCAAAGAGCCAAAAGCTATTTCAAAAAAATGTGCTTGATCTTTAGCAGATGTTCTACCACTACCCTCTGCGATATTAGATGGTATAGAAATCACCGCACGTCGTAATTGATCACACAACGCATATGTCTCCACTTTAGGGAACTTTTCAATGAGTCCATACACCACCTTTACAAGATTCTTTGCCTCTTTATACGCATCTAAATTCTTAAAACTATACTTTGCTTCCATAATTCATAAACCTTCATTCCTTAACTCCTTCCCTCCTTCACTCCTTAATTCCTTCACTCCTTAACTCCTTAATTCCTTCACTCCTTAATTCCTTCATTCCTTCACTCATTAACTCCTTCAACCTAAGCGCCAGCGGATCCGCCGCGCTTAAATCATCCCTCGTCCGGCCAACTTAAACCAGTTCCAGGCGATGGCGGCGACGAACATCAGCGCGCACCAGTAGGGGTAGTACTTCTTCACCCACCAGACCTTGTTCATCTTGCTGATGCCGTATGCCGCGAACATCAGCGTGAACGGCACGATCGGCAAGTGGAACCGCTCCGACTGCGCAAAACTACTAAACACCAAGACCACCAGATATCCACACAATAGTGCTAACGGCAATACATATTTGCGCCAATCGCCACTGAATAGCAGTATGAACATAGAAGCGATAGTGAAAAACGAGAGAATATTCTTCACAAAGTTTCCTCCGTGAATCATCTTTTGGTTTTCTTGACCTGGCACATCGTTCATTGTGGGGAATGGCAGGGTAAAGATCATCGGTGCAAACACCGCAGCACCCGCGTATTTCGCAAATCGGTTGTTCAAGCCACCAGCCATATCCGTTCGTATGGCACGCCATTCCATATTAGTCTGCTGTGTCGAACCACGCGTTTGCCACATCTGCATAATATCTTGCCCAATACTTGTACTGGTCGTTACTACCACTCCAGCAAAGACCACAGCCAATGTCAGCAACAGCGCACGCCTACCCCAACTAACCACCCGTTCGCTACTGAGCAGCAATGCGCAGAAGAAGGCCATCACCATTACCGCTGCCAATGCGGTTCGAAACATAAACATCACCGCTGGAATCAACATCAACATAGCCGTAGGAAAAAATGCCAATTTTCCTTTGCGTAAAAGATAATCAGCCCTTTCGGCAAAAAGGATAAATAGGAACACCATTTCCACCTCTTTCAGTTGGAATGAGCAATAGTATATCAAGTTCGGCATCAGCATACATATAATTGCCGTCATACGCCCGACATGTTCTCCAAAATTGCGCGATGCCAATTTATACATCAATACGGCTGTCCATGCACCTAATAATGCTTTTATCAATCTGGCAACAACTATGCTATCGCCAAAGATCCAATATACAAAAGTAAGATAAATAGGATAGCCCATATCGGAGAATTGTGTACCTCCCGAATATTTGTCAATATTGCTATATATATTCCAATCTCCATTACGCATCATGATTGCTGCATATTGTGCCACTTCGTTATAATACAACTCATCACCTGCCTCTATGGAGAATGCCGTACCTGTCCATTTTTGATATAACACATACGATATCACGACCCATACCGCACACAAAAAGAAAGCCGTCCAAAAGAGTTTTTGCGTAAAATGCAAAGGTTTCATATAGAACCAACCTTTGGATATACGATTAGCGAAGTAGAAAAATCCTAATACCTCTATCGCACCGAAGAACCACCATTGCCAATGGAGCATGTGAGAAGCAAATAAAATATTACAACATAAAATTGCTGCCACATACGTCAGCACCGCCCAACTCGTTACACGTTTTGGGATATATGCTAATAAATTACTATTTTGCATGGGATTTATCATAAATATTATGATTTATAACTTCGTTTTAATAATCTTTTTAACTGCACTAACCTATCCGTCAGTTTCGTTCCTAACAGCTTTTGTGTAACAAACTGCTTCATTTTTTGCCACGCAGAACGCTCAACCCAACTACCTGCAAAGTGATGAATGCAATAAGTATTCTTCGTCAACTTCAGCACACGCGTACTTGTCAGCGGACAAAAATAGTCCACAGGGAACACATGCAAATCATTTTTATACACCCCATATTGTCCATCAATCACAAACCCACCTTTGACCATGATATCTGCGATAGTGATGGTATTCGGAGTCATATCCAAGGAACCATCCTCCAAACGAAAATGGCGATTTTCATCATAATATGCCAATTGCTCGGTCACCCATACGCCATGCGGTGCACTCGCCATCAGTCCCGTAACAGGTGCCTTGCTCATACTCGCTTCATAACCCGTAAAAGCAGGCAAGTGCAATAGGTCATCCAATGGGCGCAATATCTCCACATCCGTATCCATATATACACCGCCTTCACGCTCCAATGCCCAGAGACGCACATAATCAGTCACAAAGGCAAACTTACGCGCCTCGTAGGCTTCTTTCACGTAGGGGACACTATTGATATCGAAAGTATCCTCGTTCCACAAACGCAATTCATAATCTGGAAGGTACTTCTTCCAACTCTCAATGCATTTTTGTGCCAGCTCAGGCATCGGTTTACCACCAAACCAGCAGTAGTGTATAATTTTTGGTATCATATTGTTTATCTCCTTGCCCTATGGGCAGAAATCTTATTAATCTTATTTTCTATTCTTATACTACGCTTCTTTCAAGGTACTCCGTAATCCATTGCAACCGCTAGCACTCGCTGTGCGAGTCCGCTTAATCTTAACTAAAAAAAGCAACTATTGACTTTACCGTTGAGCGTCACCATCAAGAGCGCAATCAAGTTGGATTTACTCACAAAGTTTGTTGACTATGCGCTCGCAAGCGTGACCATCTCCATACGGATTCACTGCTTCGCTCATACGGCGATAGGTGTCGGCATCATCAAGGAGCATACTAACGCCTTGCTCTATTTTCTCGCGATTGGTGCCGACGAGCAATACCGTACCTGCCTCTACAGCCTCTGGACGCTCAGTAGTATTACGCATCACTAATACGGGTTTACCCAATCCAGGTGCTTCCTCTTGCACACCACCCGAGTCGGTGAGGATCAATGTACTATGCTGCATCATATACACAAATGGCAAGTAATCCAATGGTTCTATCAAGAACACATTCTCTGCACCCTCACCCAAAATCTCCAACACAGGCTTGCGCACATTGGGGTTCAAGTGCATGGGATATACGAAATCCACATCCTTGTACTGCTCCGCCAAGTGCTTGATAGCGTGGCAGATATTCAAGAATCCATCACCAAAGTTCTCACGGCGGTGCCCCGTAATCAGCACCATACGACACTTGCCCTCCAAGCGTTGCACATCATAGCCCATTTTGTCAATTTTCGTTGCTACTTCATTAGCAAGTGCCTTATCCTCAGCCAATCGCTTTACCACCATCTGCAAAGCATCAATCACGGTATTGCCCGTTACCACTATCTGCTCAGGTTTCACACCTTCCTTCAAGAGGTTCTGCTCTGCCAATGGCGTTGGTGCGAAATGGTGGGTAGTAATGCGTCCTGTTATAAGACGATTCATCTCCTCTGGCCATGGGCTGTAGATATTACCTGTACGAAGACCAGCCTCCACATGCCCTACAGGTATCTGCTGATAGAACGCCGCCAAGGCTGCCGCCATCGAAGTTGTCGTATCACCATGCACAAGGACTATATCAGGCTGTACCTCTTTGAGTACATCGCGCATACCGAGTAAGATACGCGAGGTGATATCATAGAGGTCTTGATTAGGTTTCATTATGTTTAAGTCATAATCAGGTATAATATCAAATAAATGCAGTACCTGATCCAACATCTCACGATGCTGACCTGTTACACAAACGATAGTCCAAAACTGCTCAGGATATTCCTGCAGCTTCTTTACTAATGGCGCCATCTTTATCGCCTCAGGGCGGGTACCAAATACAAGTAATATTTTCTTCATTTTATTCATAATCCTTACCTTTAGCCTCTAACCTCTCACCTAATAGCCTTGATTATTCTTTGTTTGCAATAACTCCCCATCTGCATCACCCGTCGTTTCAACTTCAGCAAGCATATAGGCGTTTTATACATTCGCTTTACACTATTTGGTTGCTGATTCCAATCCACTTTTTCAAGTTCTTGAGCAGCCAAATTGTGATATCTTTTGTCAAGCCAGTACTCCAGTAAACCATTGATACGAAGTTTGTCCAATAAGCGCGACCAGTCGTCGCTTAGGCGATGAGGCGATGAGGCGATGAGGCGATGAGGCTCGGTGTTATCGGTTTCGCCATTTTCCGTGCCTTTAGCCTTTAACCTTTCGCCTTTAGCCTCAAAGATATCCCCAAAAGCCAACTCCAACCGAAACAGCATGTGATGCTCAGGGGCATGCAAATTGCGTGTTGCTCGTAGGGTGGCAGGTACATCGTTGTTGTACCACGCCAATGGCTCATTCAAGAATGCCACGGGATAACGCAACGCGATTTTTGACCACAGCAGGAAATCCTCGCCCAACTTAATCCCCAATGGGAATCCTCCCATCTCATCATATACCTTTCGAGGTATAACAGCAGTAATGGATGTTACTGGCATCGCATTGCTCTCGTAATAGGTCTTCGGATAATTGATATAGCCCGTAGGTATATTGAGTGCCACATGCGTCTTACCAGGTTTGTAATATACATAGTTGCTCGCATATAAGCCTGCAGCGGGATAGTCATCAATTAGCTGCGCCATGCGCTCCAAGTAGGTAGGTTCCCACCAGTCGTCGGCGTCGAGAAAGGCGACGTAGTCGCCCTGCGATAGTGCTACGCCTGCGTTCCGCGCGGCGGAAACGCCTGCGTTTGGTTGTTTCAAGAGGCGAAAGGCGAGAGGCGAAGAGCACCCCAAAGCGCCACGAGCGTTTTCGGGGACCCCGCTGAGGCGAGAGGCTGAGGTATCAGCTGCGCTATTTTCCAAGCCTTTAGCCTCTTGCAACAATGTATCTGCAATTTCTGCACTACCATCAGTGCTACCATCATCTACGATAATCAGTTCGTAATCGGTGTAGGTTTGCGCCAATACCGATTCGAGCGCCTTACGGATGTAAGCGGCTTTATTATAGAGTGGTATGATTACACATAATTTCATTTATGTTATATATTATTTTTTTCAATAAAAATACGCTCGTTGCACTCAATTAAAAGGTACAAAAAGACTTTAATTATGCTAATTTATTTCGTATTAATATTTCTTTAACAAAAGTACATACACGTTAAAATATAAAATTTTTACAACACAATTTGTTAGTCTTTCTTCGTTTTTATTGGGATATTAATTACCAATGCAGTATCACGCATTTATTATTGTTTTTTTTGTTCGATTTTATTCATGATTGCAGATACCAACGGACAAATAATTGCATAACATAATAGCGTTATTATTAATCCTGACCATGTTTCATAATATTCAGACTTATACATCCATATTAAATCGAAAACTATTTTGAAAACAAGATAATGCACCACATAGAAACTCATAGAATTTCTACCCACATAAGTCAAAATAGGAAATAAGAACTTAGTATTCATATTTTGGCCTAATCTATTGTAAAAATATACAATAAATCGACACACATTATTAAAACAAATACACGAAAATAGGCTTGTTACATACCATATTGAATTTAATAAAACACCTGGTTCGGTTGCACCATATACAGATGGTATACTTGTAAATAGTGAAACGATATATATGGATATAGATAGTATAATCATCCATTTTTTCATTTCATATTCTCTCAAAAATATAGCGGATGAAAAGAAGAACATCCCCCAAGCAGTTGCACTAATCCATGTAGGTAAATTATGAGGGCTAATATATTTATTCAACACTAAACATATTATTGCAAATATCAAACTACAAATGGCAATAGTATGAGACTTGAATCTTGTTAAAAGCCAATTTGTTAACTGTCGCACAATAAATAACACTGGTAAAACCCATAAGGCACTATTCATAGGTACAGAACAATTTAATATTAATGAACGTATTGGACGTTTAAGCAAGATTTTCCATGTTAACTCTTCACCAATGAACAAGTACCATAAAACCATCATTATATATCCAATAACAGACCAAATAACAAATGTAACTATTAGTTTTTTAAAATCCTTGACGAATAGAGACTTTACATCTTTTATCTGGTACATCATTCCTGACTTATAAAAAAAATACGGCATAAAGAAATACAGGAATGGTATTGCAGCAGAAATTGTATCTTTATACATCGGATACAAAGCATGATATATCAATAACCACACTATCATTATACCCGATGCTATATCCAAATATTTTAATCTACTTTCTATAGTTAACATTTTTATCATTTTTTTAACATTTAAACTTTCTTACCCTAACAAGTTGACACATACCATAACATAAATACGTCAACCCATTTTAGGAATAGATATTGATAATTGATGTAGAGTACTTGTGATTTTTCTCTTCATCACACCAAATATAATCTCACAAAAAACAGGTAAAGATATCCCAGTTATAGTATATATCACCCACATATACGGATCTTTTGAACATATTGACAATACCGGAAAATCAACTAAACATGTAATTGGTAATCCGTTTATCACTATAAAAATAAACGAAACTAATTTGAATGACAAAAAATGAAGAGCCATAATCCATAAAGTACGCTGACCTATTTTTTTAAGAAGAATTATCAAATTATTGGACAAACATTTGTACATTATACAACATACATTCCAGACTAATATAGAACCCAATACTGCCGGAATAGCAAATCCCAATAATGTTAAATAATTGGTATTCTGGAAATACGTCTGTGGTATCAAATATATTTTTAGACAGATTGATATTACACCAATGGTCCAGAGCGCCCAATGATTTGTTTTCCATTTACCTCTACTCCAAATATGCCCTATTGTTATGAAAAATGCTGCATTAAAACTTTCATCACATATCCCCCAATAAGGAAGACGTAAATGAAATATATCACACAACTCCGAAACAAGAAAAAATAACACTAACACGAATAGTAGATGATATTTCTTAATTAATGATATTTTAGTAATCCACTTATAAGTCAAATAGAATAGTATATTTCCGACCAACAAATCTTTCAAAAACCAAAATGTACCTAACATGCCCTCATTATGGCTCATACGGGTCACTATGCGTAAAGTATTCCACACAAAATCTTTCCACGAATATAACCATGTAGGTTCATAGATATATGCATAGCAAAAAAGATTATGTAAATACAAAATTGGCAGTGAAAACATTACCATTGGCATATATATCCCTTTTAATTTGCTAATGATAAACACTTTTGTATCGGATAAATACTCACTTTTGAAACAATACCCACTCATTATAAAAAAAAGAGGCATGTGGAAACAATAAATGATCTTCCACAATATATGATTTGGAGGCATACAGTGCGCAAAAACCATCAATACAATACCTAACGATTTTGTTAGCGTAACAATATGTGATTGATCAGAACCCATCAAAATTCATTAAATCATTAATACTCATTGTTTAATATTAACACGTTCCATTTGATCTTTCATTTTACAGCCAAACATATTAAGAACTTTAGCTAATATACTATCAATCATTGCTAATGTATTCCACCAGTTCCCCGTTTGAGCATTAGAAGCAGCATAAATATATTTACGAATTTCACCAATTTTTTTTATTGGTGATTTATAATAATGAAAACGAGGTGTAAATAAATAATACACATATATTAGAGATATTGATCGTTTCGTTTGAAAAGACGGAGTAGTCGTAGTAGAAATAGAACCTTCTGATAACCTATAGCGCACTAATACCTTATCTAGCAATTGCAGTTGAATACCACTTTTTGTAATGTTCATCCACTTGGGATAGTCCTCAATCATAGGAATTCGTTCATCATTATTAAATTTACCTAACTTGATCATCTCACCAGAATAAAATAGTGCGGGAGCCGGCACACAATTACCTTGAAATATAAGTCTATGATATTGTTGTTCTGCTGATAATGAAAAGAAAGAATAATCAAAGCATCTATTCATATACTCATCAACTACATCTTGAGAACGCCCAAAGCCTTCCATCTTGCAAAACACATACTGAGTATTTGGATGTACATTTATATATTTAACAAATTCTTCTACACAAGTAGGCATAAGTATATCATCTCCTGCAATACCCTTTATCCAATTTCCATGACACTTTGCTTCTGCACGATTTAAATTTGCAGCCACCCCTGTATTTGTCTCAACAGTTATAAGTTCAATATGAACAAAACGAGCCTTATTCTTTTCTATCCATTCATTGCATATTGCCACTGTATTATCTCTTGAGCAATCATCAGATATTATCAGTTCAATGTTTTGATAAGTCTGATTTTTGATACTATCTAATGTCTCAATAATTGTTTCTGACGAATTATATGTAATGACTGGTATGGATACTAACGGGATATTTTTCATATCGCTCATTTTTTAATGTAATAAATGAATGCTTTCTCTTGTTGATTAATCCGTTGCAAAAACGAAGAGAGAATATCAGTATTCTAACTCCATCCCTATCACTTAAATTCATTCACAATTTTGATTACTAACTTAGCCTCTTCTATTGTCATTGCTGGACTTATCGGCAAACTCAGTTCACAATCTGCGATCTGTTCAGTAATTGGCAGCGATTGTTGTGGAGTATTCCATGTCCCATTGGCATAGCACTCCTGCTTATGTGGTGCGATTGGGTAGTGAATAACAGTGCCTACCCCATTCTCTGCTAAATAGGATTGTAAACAATCCCTCAGCCTACCCCCTTTCCCTCCCTGAAGGGAAGGACTTGAGCCTACCTCTTTCTCCTCCCTAAAGGGAAGAGTATTTTTAACCAGAATCGGGAACAAGTGGTATACATTCTCCGCATCTGGTAAACGCTTTGGTAATCTAATCAATGGATTGCTAATATAATCATAGTAGTAGTTAGCAATCACTTGACGCGCTTTGGTATCTTCATCCAAATAGCGCAACTTCACATCTAAGACGGCTGCCTGTATCTCATCCAAACGGCTATTGCGACCTGTGTATTTGAATACATATTTCTTCTGACTGCCATAGTTCGCCAACGCACGAATCGTTGCAGCCAACTCATCATCATCCGTCGTCACGGCACCACCATCACCTAAGGCACCGAGGTTTTTGCCGGGATAGAACGAGTGGCCTGCGGCCGAACCAAGCGAACCTGTTCGTTTAGAGGCAATAGGCGATTGGCTATTGGCAATTGTCATGAAGCAACCATGGGCCTGGGCATTATCCTCTACCAACTTCAAGTTGTATTTCTCGCACAAGTCTAAAATATGCTGTGTGCAAGCTAAGCGGCCGTAAAGATGGACAATGCAGATAGCTTTGGTACGTTCGGTTATACGCTCTTCGATGAGAGAATCATCGATTTGCAAAGTATCTATGCGAGGTTCGACTAATACGGGAACTAAACCATTCTCGGTAATGGCTAAAATAGTCGCAATATAAGTATTAGCAGGTACGATAACCTCATCACCAGGTTGCATCACGCCCATCTCAATATACGCACGGAATATCCATATCAGCGCATCTAATCCATTGGCACAACCTATGCAATGCTTCGTGCCGATATACTCGGCATAATGTTGCTCAAACTGCTCGTTCTCCTTGCCTTGCAAATACCAACCACTATCCACCACACGAAGCACTGCCTCGTGAATTTCATCTCTATATTTAGCCGTTACGTCGTGTAACGAAAGAAAAGGAATTTGCATATATTAACTTTCTATTTTTCTTACAAACTTCGCAGGATTCCCTACCCATAGCTCACCAGCAGGAACATCCTTCGTAACCACACTACCTGCACCTATCATAGCATTCTCGCCGATGGTAATACCACATAATATCGTAGATCCAGCCCCAATACTTGCACCTTTGCATATCCTGGTGCGCTCCAATAACCAATTAGGTTTTTTGGATCGAGGGTAACGGTCATTGGTAAAACTCACGTTCGCCCCAACCTGCACATTATCCTCTATGGTTATACCATCCCATACTTGCACGCCAGATTTGATGGTTACATTATCGCCGATCTTCACATCATTCTCAATCAAGCAATGACTGCATATATTGCAGTTCTCACCTATCTTTGCCTTTGGCAAAACCACACAAAATTGCCACACATTAGTGGATTCGTGTATTGGTGCTTGACAATCTGTTAAAGGGTGTATCATAATTTCTTGTACTCTATAAATTCATCATAATTGCGAATATAATCCTCTTCCGCATAATGTTCACTCGCAAGAACCATACATACTGTACCGCCTGCGAAATTATCCAAGTCGCGCCACAAACCAGGAACTACAAGCAATCCTTTCCACGGTTTGTCCAGCACAAATGTCTTCTTATTGACGCCATCATCCAATGTCACATGTACCGATCCACTCGTTGCCACCATCAGTTGTTGCAACTGTTTGTGTGCATGTGAACCACGCGCTGCCTCGGGCACCATATAAAGGTAATAGATACGCTTAATCTCAAAGGGGATGTCTTCTCCTCCCTCTATCACCGATAAGTATCCACGAGTGTCTGTATATTTACGAATATCTATGATGCGACAATCATTTATAGTAGTATGTTTCATGTTCGTTGCTTTAAATCGTTTTTTATACTTAATTCCTTGTAGCAGCGGAAGAGCTGAAATACCAATCTATTAGCAGTCATCATGCGTGCCTTATTTACCTTTGGTGTATGCAATGTACACGCCTCTACCAATTGTTTTGCTTTGCGAAAATCTCCATGATGCAGGTACATTAAATATTCGCGGTAAAACACATACTCCTCTGCCCATTCCTGCGTATATCCTGTTTGACCAGGATACAATTCCTCCAGATACTTGCGTATCTCCGTTAATCCTCTATGGTATGTCATATATTTAGGGTGATCGTATGAGATAAACGTGGCAGACTCCGAATATACGCGATACACCACCGTTTTATCTGCAATATGCCCCCACAATGTATGCTGTGCCATAATCGCTTGCATAGGATAATCTTCTACTGGAAACCCGCGCGCAATGAAAGTATCAAAATCAATATATTGCAGCAACTCACGACGAAAAAGCATTGTCAATGGCATCGCATATACTCCACCTTGATAATCGGAAGAAAAATAAAACGATTTCACATTACCATCCTCCACAGGATTCCATGGTGCCAAACCTTCCGCCATCTCATTGCGACGTACCAAATAACGATATCCACTGGTAGTACATACACCATATTGAGGATGTGCATCCAAAAAATCTTTTTGCTTTTGCAATTTCTTCTCGTCGCACCAATAATCATCGCCTGCGCAAATAGCAATCATGTCTCCCGTACAATGCATAACCGTATTAGCAAAATTGCGCATAATGCCTATATTTTGCTTATTATCCAATAACAACAATTGTTCAGGATAACGCATTGCATATTCTTGACATATTGCACATGTATTATCTATACTGCAATCTTCACCAACTACCACCTCTAATTGAAAGTCACCCCTTTGGCACAATATGCTATCCAATGTCTGTGCAATAGTCTCCTGCTGATTATATGTGATTACTGCTACTGATATTTTAGTTTTATTATTCATCAAAGAGTCTTTTCTTGAGACAAATCACATTATACACCAACCATCCTAAGCATCTTGGTGTTTTAAACATCCATTTATATTTTAAATGAATATCTTGATAGCGGAGTTTTTGGACAATTACATCAGAGTCTATACGTTCTTGTTTTGTACCGAAATAATACCCATCTTTCAGCAAATTAGCAGCTACATAGTTATTCATAAAATGCGAAAAAACGGGATTGTTTTCAAATTCATCGTTATGCTTATCAAAATAATACTTTATGTCCTTAGTTAGAGGAAAGCGCACATCCGTATCGTATGCCACACGATTTTCAGCATCTTGATTATAATAAACTAATACTTTGTCATAAAACACTACGGGATAACGCAATATAATACGATACCACATATCTAAATCCTCGGAAGATGCTATCCGCTCATCAAAAAGGCCTACCTTATCAAATACTTCTCTACGAATAACAACAGAGGAAGAGCAAAACAAGTCATTATGCTTGGTTCCGAAATAATTCTCCACGTATCCTCGATAACCATCGCCCATTCCTTGCTCCCAATTACACTTTTGATTATTCTTGATAAAAGCAATATTTACTCCCCACATCGCTGCTTTGGGGAAATCTTGAATCAATTTCAACTGCTCTTCAAGAAAGGTTGGTTCCCATAAATCATCACCATCTAATAAGGCGATATAATCATGTTTCGCTTCTTGAATTCCTCGATTACGTGCAGAACTGACTCCTCCATTTGTTTTCGATATTAAGCGAAAGGCGGAAGGTGAAAAATTAGACAAACGAAATGTTGATTTAACAATATTAGCACTTTCGTCTGTTGATCCATCATCTACCACAATCACCTCGTAATGTGTATATGTCTGCGATAATACCGACTGTAGCGTTGCTATTATCGCATTCTGTTTGTTATATAACGGAATCACTATTGATATTTTAATATTTTTCATATCAATTATACTTAGACATTCAAATCGTTACACATGTTTTAATGCTGAATATATCCGTTATTGATTATTTACTTATAATTCGCTTTATTGCCATTGCACAAACATATAATTGAAATAGTATTTTTCTTTGTGAGCAATGCACCTTAAAAGAACAATTATTAATTAATGCCCCATACCCCTTAGCTGCAGAAAAATCTCTTTTACGGAATGCCATCGCCATAAGTTGCGAATTGACATATGAACCCCATCCCTCTTCATCAAATTGGAATATATCAGGAAACAACTCGCATAAATACGCATACACCTTAGCATCACTTTGATAGCGTTTTTTTAAGTGTTCATAGGTATCGGGACGAGTGATTGATACTGTTTCTATACCAAAAGTAGCTGTAGAAATAGGCAATATATCAAAATCTGTATAGGCTGCTAATATCACCCAAGCAGGCCAATCTTGTAGACTCAATCTACGGCTAATAAACTCATCCAAATTTATATGTGCTTTCATAAAATCAGCACGATACATGATTGTAGCATTACAAAAACTACTCCCTCCCCACATAGCACTTTGAAGAGGGATAGTGCGGTCTATTTTGGCCACCTCCTCAGTAATTATGCCCGTATCCCTATTATGACAACGATGGTTGGTAATTAGCACATTACATTCGGAGCGCCTCTCCATATAATCCAATTGCAACTGCAGTTTGTGGGGATTATGCCAATAATCATCATTATCACAATTACAGATATATTTTCCGCGACATTCTTTTACACACGATGCCCAATTAGCACCTAATCCCATATTCTCTTCCCAAAAGAAAAGGCGTAAGAGATGAGGATATTTCTCTTTGTATTGTAATAGCACTTCTCGTGCATTATCTGTCGAGCAATCATCACCTATCACTATTTCGATTTCTGCATCAACCTGTTGGCTGATAATAGACTCTATTGTCTGCCATACAGTATTCGCACGATTGTACGATGGAATAATTACTGATATTAAAATTCTATTAGATGTCATTATTATATCTTTTTTATTCTAATCGCGCAAAGGTACACTTTTTTTCCGACATACGCAAATATTCCTCTATTTTAGGCACTTTTTTGTGTTTTTTTGACTTATTTTATCAAATTTTTACACAAAAAACACCCAAAATGATCACTTTTCTCGCAAACCTCTTGCGTAATCAAAGTATTTACGCGACCAAAATTATCGAATACTGTAGTATGTTATCCGATTTTTTCTTAATACAAAAATACGCTCGCATGCGAGCTACAAAAATACTCAAAAATATTTAATGCTGTTATATTGGTAGTCCAGTGTCGCTGCACTCCACCTATCGTGGCTAAACTATCTGTCTGCTGCTCAAGCATTGCTTGGCTGCAGACATTTACTTTACCCACTTATGCTGCACCATTGTGCATCATTACTACCAATA
>JAZOUT010000148.1:0-8746 GCA_045658305.1 Candidatus Aphodosoma sp.
TTGAACATCTCTTCATATTTTCCTGTTGCTGAAATTGTTTGTGAACCGAATGTATAAGTTTCACCGAAGCAAATATTTACATATTGTTCTGTTCTAATAACATCGGCAACTGAAAGTGCAAGTGTAACGATTGAGTCACAGCCTGTCAATACTGAAACCAATGTATCTACATAAATACCGGTGCGGTCATATTCTTTTCCATTGAAAGAATATTTAGTTCCCCAACATATTGTATCAACAATAGTTGTAGTTTGAGGTTCTACTACGTTCAATGCAAGTGTTACGATAGAGTCACAACCATTTTTAGAAGTGAATTTTTGTCTATAAACACCTTCGTTCATCAAACCAGTGAAGCCTTTGTCGTTATAAACATCACCTTCACAGATTGTAGCATCGATATCTGTCTCAGGAGCATCGGCTACGTTGAGGTTCAATACGAGCAATGTATCAGAATTTTCTGAATTAAGTTGCCATTTAGAGAATTTGTTTTCACCAAGTTTAGTGTTGCTTGACAATACAAAGAAATCGTTATCTTCAAAGTCGCAGAACTCACATGCTGAAGCGTTATACTCTTTAGTTGCATATCTATTAATATGGACGTTATCAACATGAATATCCATATTTACACCTGCATAGAAGTAGAAAAGGACTTGAATATTCTTACCTTTATATTTATTTAAATCAATAGAATATTCTTTACCGCGATGAGGAATTTCAGCAAAATCATATCCATATTTCAAATTTGAGTTTTTCATTTTCCAAACAGTCAAATTTTCGGATTTATAAGAATAACCTTCGCCTTCTGAAATCAAAACTGCAAATACGGTAGATGTATCGCCAGCTATAGCTGTAAAATCAAACGGATTATTTGTAGCCCTTTCTGTCACTGCCAAATCAAAAGACAAATGTTGATCAGCAGTTTCGTCCAATTCAAGCAAAGGAGATATCGCCCACATACTAGATGTACCAGATTGTATAAGCATAGAACCAACCAAATGGCGAGAAGAGAATTTGCCATCAGCAAATAACGCCGGTTTGATAGCCCAACCACGAATAGCTCCTATTGTAGGAACACCCAAATGACCATTTTGAACCTGTGTATATCCTCTATCAACATCATGCAATGCAGGGCCATAAGCATGCTCCCAATTTTGAGGATAATGAGCAGACTCTTTATCAAAATCATTGTCATAGCAAATAGCCAACGGAGTTGAAAATTCTAGAACACGAGAATAAGCCGATGCATCTAAATCAGAACAAACAACATTAGCTTTCAAATAGTATTTAGTAAGCGGATTCAAACCAGTTACAGTGAAAGGTAATGTATTAAACGTATCACGAAGAACCACATTCATAAAGTTTTCGTCTGATGCTACAACTACGGCTGTTGTTGGAACTCCATCGTATTTATAATCAACAGAAACAGATGACTCTTTCACAGAAGTAACCTCTATTTGCTCAGGAGAAGGACACATTGGGATTGTCTCTATTGTCACATCATCGATATACATATTGAGAGATTTCTCAGCACTTGTAGTACCATGGTGTTCATAACGGAATGCTATATACTTACCTTTAGCATCTTTCAATGAAACTACAGCACGCACCCAACCTTTATCGCCCGCAGGGTCTTTTACTGTAAACTTATTGCCAGTAGCATAATCATTATTTGTATAAGAATATTCCACTGTATCAATAGCCACAAATGTAGTAGCATCGTTAGGGTCAGTCATTGTGCCGATAGTAATCTTACGCGATTGACTATTAAGAGCTGCACCACTTGTAGTATATGGATAATATGTAGCCGCCACTTCGGTAGTCATATCTGTTGATGTTTTCGCCATACGACCACAGAATGCTCTCATATAGAAAATCAAACGTTTACCGTCAAATTCCCCAACATAAGGCAATGCTATAGTTGCTCCATTCATAAATGCGTTAGTCGTTCTTGAGCCGAACCACAAAGCACGTTTTCCTGTACGAGCATATTGCAATTTATAATTGCTATAAGTTGTGTCACGCACCACTTGTGGATAATACGAGCCATAACTTTTACTATAATTATACGTAGCTGGCTTTGTATTATTAGACTCTACCATACTCAATGACAACCACTTGTGGAATAGAGAGGTTGTATTTCTATATGTTTTATCGCCAACATATTCAGCTACATATTCATTAGTATATTTTGGATAATACAACAAATTATCTTCCTCAAAACTGAATGTATAGCCTTCAGGTAAAGTAACATCTGTAGTAAATTCTATAGGAGCACCCCATGAATTATCAGCTGACGAACAAACCTGACGAACATAAGCATAATATGTTGTAAAAGGTTGCAATCCTGTAATAGCAATAGAATTTGTTGTTGCACTACTTGTAAATGCTTTTTGAGATTCAGTTGCTGTAGTAGGGTTTACATCAGCATTAAGCACAACTACGTCATAGCTTGCTCCTATACTGTCAGAAGTACTCCAACTCAAAGTTGCAGAATTTGTTGTGTAACTATCTACTTTCAAATCAAAAGCAAACGCACATTCATTTTTAGTAATAGATAAATTATCTATAACAGCTGAACGATATTCAGCTCCTTTTGTAGTACCATCACCATAACCTTTGTAGTAGAAAATAAGCATATATGTACCCTCTGTCTCTTCTGTTATAACCACTTTTTGGCTATAACGTTGCCATTGATTTTCAAGAGGCAAAGTCAAGTCAGTACCATACAGACCAGCAAAACGATGATATGGACCATATTCAGTAACACCTGCCACTTCAACAAAGCCTTTAGGGTAAGTTTTTCCAAACAAGTTATAACTATCAAGCGAGAATGAAGAACCATCAGCAGCAATAAGAGAATTTGCACTAGTTCCAAACTTAGCTGTAACAGGCACTAACATTGCTCTTAAATAAGAGCGATAACTTGTTTGAGAAGAAGTCATATACACCTCTCCAGGTACAACCCAATCATAAGAGACTTCATACGTTCCCTTCTTGAGTTCAAGATAACGATATATCATAGACGAAGTTGCAGCATTATGAGTTGGAGACACTCCTTTATCGTAAGAATAATAGAGGGCTTTATCTGTCATATTTTTCTTATCAGCCACAAGACCTTCAGAATCGACACCTGCATACCAAGAACCTGCCGAACCTCGAGTTTTCCAATTAGCATTTTCAATGACATCTTCAAAGTCATCATTATAAGGATATGAAGTTATAAGAGCAGGTAAAGTAGTATACGTGCCAGCCAACGCCCAATTAGATGTATCTTTCGCCGAACATATTGCTCTTACATATACATCATATGATTTTTCTGAATACAAAGAATCAATTGTAAAATTCAAATCCGTAAACGAAATAACTTTTGCCGATGCACTCAACGAATCAGATGTAGGATCAGAGATAAGACCTGTAAAATCATACATTGCTTCATACTTCATTGCTCCGCCATGTGTAAACGACAACTCGATAGAATGATCAGTAATGTTTTCTCCGACAAAGGTATAAGGTGCAAAACAATTAGGAATATAATCAATAGAAACATTATCGATAAAGAATGCACCTAAATTAGCATTTGCCGAACCTAAACTTACATTGAAAGGACCATCGCTCAAGAATGCAATATGCTTAGCAGTGCCTTTATAATCAGACAAAATCAATCTATAATCAAGCCATTTACCCATTTGATTTTGGGCGAGAAGGAATGTATCAATAGGCTCAAATGTTGCTTCTATGTTATTAGGATCACTTACTGCACCCACCATAATAGCACGAACAAGATTAGGATAAGTACTATTTACAGAAGCATATATATTACACAACAAATAACAATCAGCCAATTTGTCCACATTCAATTTAGGTGTTACCAAATAGTTGCTTATACCAGTATATGCATTAACCTGTACACTTCTTGTACCTGTTTTTATATTAGATGAACTTACTGTTGGATATGATTTATTTCCTTTAACATAAAAACCATACCAATCGTGAGGACAAGCGCCATATGTTGCTGCCAACTTATTGCTTTCAAATCCATCAAAGAATGGTAGGTCTCTTTCTTTATAATCAGCTGGATATGCCGAAAGCACAAGTTTCCAATCTTGACAAGTAGTATCAGCTGTAGAGCGTACATAGAAGAAATACTCGGTATGTGCTTTTAAGCCTTCGATAGTAATAGCTTCAGTTGTACCCATAGTTGATGGATACAAATTTAATGTATCATTATCTAATTGGCTCAAATTTTTAACAATTTTATCTGCCACTTTGACCTCATAAGATGCTGGTACTGTCTTAAATTTAAGAGTAACCGAAGATGTAGTAGATGATTCTACTTTAGCTTCGAAACGTACGCAGTCATCAATCAACTCAAAATGAACATTGTCAATATACACATCATTTCGCACATTAAACGAACTGTAGAAAGCTACAAATTTACCTTTATCACCATTCAAGTCACATATATATTTATCAAAATATACTTCGTATGGCCAAAGATTACGATAAACATCAATAGTATCAATAGGCATAAATGTAGACATATCATATGGGTTGGTAACAACACCTACAATAATAGAATGAGCATAATCGTTCGAACCACATCCCGAATACATATAATATTCAGTTGTAGCAGCCTCAAACTTAATTTTATACTTAGAGATATCGTCAATATTTAAGTTTGGAGTGACAGCATAAATACCATTTGGTTGTGGTTGATTATAAACATTAAGAGAACCATCTGTTGATGTTAAATGCAAAGTCTTACCATATATAGCATTTTCGCTAACACGAGCATAGTCTTTTATTGTGTATGTGCCATAATATTCACCTGATATTTTGCCAACAAACCAACAATCAGGAATTTCGTTAGCTTTTACATCACTAAAGTCGGCATAGAATACTTCTGGTGATACTTGTGGACAGAATGTACTAAATGTATAGTCAACAGCATAATCAGTATACATACCTTGACAGAATCCTTTGACATATACATAGTAGTCCTTATTCACTGTAAGGCCAGTAATATTAACAGTCTTACTACCTTCAACAGTATCTACAAAAGCAATAGATGCTGCATGAGCATAATCAGACAATGCACCAGCTTTATAATCGTCAAAATCAAGCAAATCTACATAAGTCAAGATTTTGTCAGAAACAACAACCACAAATGATTCGGCATCAGAGTTCCAAGTAAGTTTAGCAGAATTAGATGTAACATCCGAAACTATTATATCATATGGAATATCACAAGGAGAAGCTAAATTAACCTCAATATCATCAATATACACACTGTCAGTATTTCGTCCACCAACATATTCAGTTGAATAACTTGGAGCACTTGTATATTTATCTGTCTCACGAATAGCAATATATTTACCATGTCCTCTATATTCATCAAATTTAACAGCTACACGCTCCCAAGTTGCATGTTTCGATGGCACGATAACAGCTACTTGTTCAAATGTACTGATATTCATAGGGTCAGACATAACACCAACTGCTAATTCTTGTTGACTCCAAAAAGAAGAACTATTCTTTTCTGAATATAAACGGAACGACAATTGCAACGAATCAATAGGCTTATCTAATTCAGGCAAAGCTACATAGTTGCGAGAAGTATTAGAATATTTTTTAAAGATTGGCAACGAATTATCTCCACTATAAGCGTGAGTCTTAGTCACGTATGGATAATAATATTTATTTTTATAGAAACTAGAAGGTGTAGCGCCTGGAATATTACGAGTCCATTGTTTTGTTGTCATACAGCTAACAGCAAATCCAGACCACACATTACTACCAGCTTCGGCATCGTCAAAGTTTTGAGAATAAGGCACTGAGTGAACAGCCGGACAGAATGTCTCAAAGAAACGAGTTGTAGTCCAATCAGCAGCCACGCTATTACATATAGGTTGCAACCAATAGTAATATTTTTGATAAGGATATTTCAAACCTGCAAGTTCTAATTTAGGTTCTGTCACCTTACCGTCAAATATAAATTCTAAATTATCAGATTCACCAAATTGATTTTTATCATATTCTGTTGCTGCAACTCGTATATTCCATTCTGTTACTCCATTTGCTTTCCAAGTAATAGTTGCTTTAGAAGGATCATACACATTAACTTCAGCCTCAATATCATTTGGAGCTTTACAATTTGACAATGATTTAGCAAATACTATATTGTCAACAAAAATTCTATTGGTGCGATTAGAAGTTCTCTTATTCTTATCATAGTCAATACCATAATTCTCCATTTTGATAGCGAAGAAATTACCCTTCACCTCTGGATACATTGTAAAATCATACTCATAATAATTGTAGTCATAACCTGGCTCAATAGTATCAACAGCAACAAATGAGTCAAAATTATTAGCTTCGGTCATAACCCCGATATAAGCTTTAGAATATTGCTTGTTAGTTGTTGTTGCAGGATTAACTCCTTTAGGATATCTACGAGCAGCATAGAACGACACTTTAGTTGACGACATATCCACTTCTGGGAATACAGCAATTGTTACAGCATCATATTCTGGTTCCGCTCCAATAACAAACTCAGTTTTACTCAAAGGCAAAACAACTGGAATTGCTGCTGTTGTCCATTGCACTGAATCAGACAATGCATATGCATTAGTCGCATATGTATAAAGTGGTTTAATTATTTTAGGTATACTACCAGTTGTTTTACAACCATTCATATCATATGATGAAACTGTTGCTATATTCTCAAAATCAAGAATATATGGCAATGTATTAACATCCAAACGAGATGGCATTTCAACTTTTACAGGAAGTGACCATTTACCTTTTGCTGTGCCCTTGACTCCACGAACATAAACATAATATCGCGCATCAGGTGTAAGCTCTTCAACAGATCCCATATTCTGAATAGTATGCTTAGAGATAACACTCAAACTATCAGGGAAGTCACTATTGCGATCAAATTCATATTCACTGCTTGAAATAATAATCTCGTAAGAGTCGCAAGTTTGTTCAAATTTGAATTGAAGTGTTGATGCTGTAGGCATCAAAATATCGTATTGAAGAGTAGGAACTTCTTTGCGAGGCTCAATAACAAGATTTTCTACATTAAAGTGATTAGTCTTAGCAAAATCCGACATGAATGCAATATATTTACCATCACCTGTATACTCTTCAAAAGAAACAGTGTATTCTTCACAAATAAATTGACGAGTATTAGTAACCGTTTTAATAGGAACAAAAGTTGAACGGTCTTCTGGGTCGGTCATAATACCAACAATTATACTGTATTGGTCGGCTGGATAATCATATTGACGGAAAGATTCAAATGTTACTTGCAAGTCTTTTAGGTTTCCATCAATTTCAGGTGTAGCTGCATATGCCCAAACACCCTCTGGCAATGCACCAAGATATGCCGCTGATGAATATGTAGGAAGCCCTGTAGTTGAACTTAAATAAAAAGCGAAAACTAAAGTATTACTTGCATCTGATGATGATGCATTTTTCAAATCTGTACAATATGAATTGAGATATGGTTTGTACTTTTCGTCAGATGCCGCATAGAACCAACCATCCATATACGCTGGTTGATTTTTCTTATCTACTACATTAGGCACTTCAAAATCTGTAAAGTATGGTATATTTACCAAGTTAGATGTTTTAAATTCAAGTAATACCCAATCTGAAATTTCGTGCTCACATTGCGATTTTACATAACAATAATAATTTGTGCCTTGAATAAGACCTTCAAAATCTATCGAGATACCATCTGTTGTAGTATCACAAACCAATTCAGTTGTAGCCAATTCGAGTTCATCGGCTGTGAGTTGAGTTTTTGAAAGTTTAACATAGAAATACTCAGCGTCAAACGAACCTAACCAATTAACTGTTACCGAATTGTTTTTTATGTTTGAAGTAAAAAGGTTCTCTGGTTTAAAACAACTAGGAGTAGAACGGATAACAACATCGTCGATAACTACACCTCGACCCAAGTTATCTGCTGCCTCGAATGCAATTTGACAATAAGTTGCAGCAGGCAAAAAGATTGTATCGCGTTGCCATTTTGAAACATAGTTATTATAAACCAATAAAGTTTTCCACTCACCATCGACAGACGTACGACACAACACGCGAAGAGAGTCAAAATCGCCACTCCATTTCTCTTGTGCGTGCGAGAAAATAAGAATTGGCTGGAACAATGAAGCCACATCCACTGCAGGCAAAATCAAACGAGTTACAGCTTTGTTAGTTACGCCTGTTGTATTACGAAATGCAATACGTGCAAGACTATCAGATGCCCCATTAGGATAAGTCAAATTCTGAGTCTCTGCTACCCAATTAACTGAACCTGAAACATTCTCTTGCGTCCAATCGGCAGGAATACCTTTTTCGAAGCTTTCGTCAATACGTATACCATAAGCTGGATCTACATACTGAGCAAAAAGAGCGAAAGGCAAAAAGAAAATTGCCAAGAAAGCAATCAGTTTTTGTAAATCTCTTTTCATAATTAATAAATTTAAAGATAATAAATAGTGTTCGTAAAATTACAAAATATTTTACATGAAAAAAAACTTTAGCATATTTTCAAAAATAAGCAAAAATATAAACTTACAACTATTAAATTTAAACTATCCTTATTTTGTTTTTTTTAAGCAAAAGAATATTATTGATTAACAAAAAATATTTTCCTTTTTTTTAAACAAATAAATGACACAATGAATAATAATATTATTTTTCCACAAAAAATAAAAAAATAAAAAATAACTAA
>JAZOUT010000149.1:0-2242 GCA_045658305.1 Candidatus Aphodosoma sp.
AATGCAACCCATCTTTCAAATGCGATACGTCAATCAGCATGGCACTTCCGCCCGCATTGGTAAATGTGCGTCGCTCTGTTTCGTTGTCGAACCAATAGTAGGCATCAAAATTAGTAGAGATTTTGAGGAATTGGTTAGAAATGGTAGCCGACGTAGCACCTTCGCCCTCCATACGCACGTGAAGGGTATGCGTTCCATCCGACAGATACGATACGTCTATCGCAAACGTTTCTCCATTGAGTTTATCAACATTGAAACGGTTGTCTTCGTTATCATCGAACCAATAGTAGGTTTTTACTGTCGTTGGATTAAGTGCCTTAAAGAAATGCGTTGCTTTAGGCACAGTCCAACCGCCAGTATTCTTTTTTGCTCTAACAAAAAGGGTGTGCATGCCTGGTGATAGTGAAGCCACATTCACCGTAGCATCCAGTTTGTTGGTTGTTTGTGTTATGGTTTGGGCTGCTGTGTGGTTGTCATCAAGCCAGTAACAAAACGTATAATTATCCGCTGTGAGAGCAAAAGAGTGGAACACAAACGCTACTATTAGTAATACATATTTTCGCATAATTTGTGTTTTCTTTTAGGGTTAATTATTCAGGAATACCTACTTCGATACTTACAGAGATTTTTCCGTCCTTGGTAGAACGAGGAGATACTTCACATTTGGTGATTTGGAGCGTAGAAGGCACAAGATCAAAGCCCATACCGCCATAGAGACCTACTTGTGTGCCATCAGAGCCGAGATAAGTAGTCTTTGCCTCGTCAGTTAATTCGTATGTTTCATTGAATGAGAAGCCATCCGTACCATTATAGGTTTTGAAGACTGATGAAATTGTTTCGTTGAGAGGTTTACCCTCTTCTAAATATTTATTGGTGGTGTTACTCATTTCATCAAAGATATTATAGTCGTAGATAGCATCTTCGGCTTCTGTAGCATCCCGATAGGCACAATAACAAGAAAGACAATTGGTTGCGGTACATGTTGTTGGAAGATTCGCAGTATTTGGACTATAGTTGTATTTAAGTTCATTACCTAAGAAAATACAATTATCATATTTTGCGTATTGCATGTTCCAAATATTATATGTTGAATAGTTATTAGTTCCACTTTCAATTCTTATAATACAATTTGTAAATTTAGTAGATACATAACTATTACTATTAGAAGGGGCATTCACATAGCAATTGAATAAATAAACCTCTGCTAAGTCATCTTCATCCGCGCCAAAGGAAAGCGATTTACTTAATACGCAATTATAAAAATTAGTATTATGACTAACAGTGGAGATTTCACCGCTAAAATGGCATTTTAAAAATGTTGTATTGTTATTCGTATCATAACCGCTATTATAAGAAAAGTTGAAATTAGATTTGAACTTAATGCCTTCAATTGTCATTGTCGTTTCAACATCAGCTGGTATTGCCAATTTGAAGTAGTTACCAATAGATGTTACTTCTCGGCTATTGTCTGCACCTTCGTAGCAACCTGCACCACGAAGCGTAACTGCCTTTGTCCAAGATGATGGGGCTGTGAATGCACCACCTGAGAGCGTAATCACATCGCCATGTACCGCTGCTTTGTGTGCTTGAGTGAGAGCGTCTGCACCATAGAAGGTAGAGATAGTACCTTCGTGATTTAACAATGCAACAGTAGTTTGTTGCGCAAATAAGGCACTGCATGACAATGCCAAAACGAGAATAGAAAATAACTTTTTCATTGTTTTGTTGTTTTTAATTGGTTAAATATTGTGATTTGTTTAGTTGATTTTTAGTCCAATAGGAGTTGCAAGAGTGATATATATACAAAAAGCGTGAACTTTCGTTCGCTTCAATTTGATTCTTTGAGGATTCTGGACTACCTTAATACTTCAAATCTACGCACGGAAAACTCACGCTGTTAACGCGAGCGTGCATAAACCGTACTTGAAGTATTAAAAGATTTTTTGAAAGTGTCCAGTTTTCAAAGAATCAAGTCTGGGCTTATAACGCTATATTAAATATGTCGGGCAACGCGTTGCGTTGCAAATAATTTACAATTTACTGATTTACAATGTACTATTTATTGGGTTAGTTACAATTTAATGTGTTAGTTATTTAGTTTGTATCTTTTTACACATTGTTAATCTCAGCAAGCAAGAAATTTTGCAATGTTTCCTTATTTGGGAGAGATAACATATATGTAGAAACAAACAAATTATTATCCATACCTGCCAACGCGTATTCTACCATCTTCTCACCCTTT
>JAZOUT010000150.1:0-31278 GCA_045658305.1 Candidatus Aphodosoma sp.
TATTTGTATATTTGCAAGGAATTATAAACTTGGGTATCTATGTACTTAAATATATTATAATTAGATAATAATCAATTACTTAATATTTTTTTAATTATGAAAAAACAATCATTAATTTTGACTTTAGCACTTGTTGTGCTTACTTTCTTTGGTTGTAAACCTCCAAAAGAATTTATTGACAGTATTAAAGCTACTCCAAATCCAGCGGAGTATAAAGGTGGTAAAATTGAAGTAGTATTTGAAGGTAGTTTTCCTGATAAATACTTTGGTAAAAAAATGACAATGCAAGTTGTTCCTGTATTAACAACTGCTGATGGTAAAGTTTATAAAGCTGAACCAGTAAATTATCAAGGTGAAAAAATTAAAGATAATAATGATGTAATCAAATATAAAGTTGGTGGTAAATATACTCAAACTGCTGTATGGGATTATGTAGAAGGTATGGAAACAGGTGTTATTACACTTGAAGCTTCAGGTAAATATGGTAAAAAAGAATATACACTTGATCCTATCAAAGTTATTGAAGGTGTTAATATTACTCCTCTTTTGGTAACTGTAAAAGCTGGTACTGAAGATTTAAAAGCTGCAATTACAGCTGATAAATTCCAACGTATTATTGAAGAAACTACAGATGCTCAAATTAAATTCTTGGTTAATCAATCAGATATCCGTGGTTCTGAAAAGAAAACAGAAGCTATTGTTAATTTGACAAAAGCTATCAAAGAAGCTCAAAAAGCTGAAAATAAAGAATTTAAATCAATTGAAATTAGTTCATATGCTTCTCCAGAAGGTGAACTTGAATGGAACGAAAAACTTTCTAATCGTCGTGGTGAAGCTTCTTCAAAATATATCAACCGTGAGTTGAAAAAATTGAAAGCTTCTGTAAATATTGATTCTAAATTTACAGCTGAAGACTGGGATGGTTTCCAAAAATTAGTTGAAGCTTCTTCTATTGAAGATAAAGCTGTTATTCTTCGTGTTCTTTCTATGTACACTGATCCACAACAACGTGAACAAGAAATTAAAAATATTGCTGTAGCTTATAAAGCAATTGCTGAAGAAATTCTTCCAGAACTTCGTCGTTCAAAAATGACTTTGACAGTAAATGTTATTGGTAAATCAGATGCTGAAATTGATTCTCTTGCTAAAGTTGATGCAAAACAACTTAATGTAGAAGAACTTCTTTATGCTGCTACATTGGTAGCTGATAATGCTGCTAAAGCTGAGATCTATACTAAAGCAACTGAAATTTATGCTAATGATTATCGTTCATTCAATAATCTTGGTATGGTTCTTTATGCACAAGGTAAATGTGAAGAAGCAGCTCGTTGTTTTGCTAAAGCATTAGAAATGGCTCCTAACTGTCCAAATGTAAATTATAATAATGGTCTTATCGCACTTTGCAAAAAAGATATTGCTAAAGCTGAAGAGTTCTTTGGTAAAGCAGGTGGTGTAGGTAAAGATCTTGATTATGCAAATGGTGCAATTGCTATTTTGAAAGGTAACTATAAAAAAGCTGCTGAATTATTTGGTGCTGCTGCAACTAATAATGCTGCTCTTGCAAATATCCTTAATAAAAACAATGGTGCTGCTCGTAAAGCATTAGAAAATGTTGCTAATCCAAATGCTATTACTGCTTATTTGAAAGCTATTGTTGCTGCTCGTACTAATAATGCAGCTGAGTATGAAGCAAATATTGCTGAAGCTTCTAAATGTGCAAAACTTGCTGAACGTGCTAAAACAGATGTTGAATTTGTAAGTGTACGTAAATAATTTGAAAAATAAATTATATGAAAAAGGTTGACTCTTATTTTTGAGTCAACCTTTTTTTATTTCCAATGTAAATTAGTTTTTTTGTAGAATAATATTGATATTAGTATTGTTACTATATATAAAGGGTAGAGTAATGACATTATTGGGAATAGTATTGGATAATATTTTAGAGTTCTATATTGTTTGTATTTGAATAGATAAGGGAGCATTATTATATTTTGAATGATGAAAATTATTAAAAATATGAATAGTATAGAATGAGGAGTAAAAAATGAGAATATTAGTAATAAGATATTTATAATTGTGACTAATAAAGCAATTAATATTGTTGTTATATCTTTATAATTTATTGATTTTGCTGCCCAACGGGTGCGTTGGATGATGAATTTTTTTAGTGAATTAGTACCTTTGGTTTTGATTATATAGTTGCTATCATATAGATAGTTAATTTTTGCTTTATTTTTTTTGAGAGCATGTAACATAAACATGTCATCACCTGAAGCAATATTTTTGTTGATTTTATCAATATATTGAAGATATTTGGTGCGTCGTGCTATAAGGTTAGCACCATTGCACATGATGGGATTATTAAGTATGGCTGTATAAGCTGTAATTGCTTGAAGTGAGGAAAATTCTATTTTTTCTATTATATTGAAAATACCTTTTTCATAGGTAATATCTACAGCACCAAGTAGCATATCACTATTGTTTTTATTAAGATATTGTATTGCTAATTCGCAATAGTTTTTATTAATAATACAATCGGCATCGGTGAATATTAAGTATTCTGATTTTGCTATTTTAGCTGCTTCTATTAGTGCTGATTTTTTACCTTTTCCATTATTTTTAATTACTTTTATGTAGTTATATTTTTTTGAGTAATTTATTAAAAAATTATAGGTTTCATCGATAGAATTGTCATCAACAAATATGACTTCGTCTGGTTTATGGGTTTGATTTTCTATTGATATAAGTAAATTGGGTAAATTGTCTATTTCGTTGCGACAAGAGATGAGAATTGAGAATTGAGAATTGAGAGTTGAGAATTCCATAATCTGTTATTTGATAGAAGCTATAGGAACTATAGAAGCTATAGATATTTTTATAAGAAGGCTAATTGTGCATTATGCATTGTGCAAAGATAATACATTTTTTTAATATGAAGATTGTTGTATGCTAAATTTTTAGTAATTTTGCAGTATGTTAACTCTTGATACTCCTATAGAATATGTATTGGGTGTTGGTCCAAAACGGGCTGAAACTTTGATAGCTGAACTTGGCATTCGTTGTGTCGAGGATTTGGTTACGCATTATCCTTATAAATATATAGATAGGAGTAAATTTTATACTGTTAGGGAGTGTACTGAAGATTTGGCATATGTGCAATTGAAGGGTAGAATATTGCAATTCGAAATGAAAGGAGAAGGTCGTGCACGACGATTGACAGCTACTTTTACCGATGGAACGGGATTTATAGAGTTAGTTTGGTTTAAGGGTTGGAAATATGTAGAGGAAAAATTGCGTGTAAATGTTGATTATATTATTTTTGGTAAGCCATCAAAATTTGGTGAGAAATTAAATATTGCTCATCCAGAAATAGAGGAATATAGTGAAAAGAATTTAGAAAAAAATAGTGGACTTCAAGGTCATTATAATACATCGGAAAAGATGAAGACCAGATTCCTTAATTCGACTGGGATACGTAAGTTGATGTACACTGTTTTTAGTGATAGAGAATTTTATATACCTGAGAATTTACCCGATGAAATCGTTAAAAATTTTGGTTTGATGTCGCGTAGTGATGCTATGCGTCAGGCACATTTTCCGCAGAATATGGATTTATTGCGTCGTGCACAAGCTCGGTTGAAATTTGAAGAGTTGTTTTATATTCAACTCTCTATTATGCGACAAAGTAAGTTGCGTGAGATAAAGTATCAGGGGTTTGTATTTGATAAAGTAGGTGAATATTTTAATCGATTTTATCGAGAATGTTTGCCTTTTGAATTGACAGATGCACAGAAACGAGTGATACGTGAGATACGTACTGATATGAATACTGGTAAGCAGATGAATAGATTGTTGCAGGGTGATGTGGGTAGTGGAAAGACTATGGTGGCATTGATGACTTCGTTGATAGCATTAGATAATGGTTATCAGGCATGTATAATGGCTCCAACTGAGATTTTGGCAACACAGCATTATCAGAGTATATCGGAACAGGTGAAGTCGTTGGGTGTTAGTGTTAGGTTGTTGACGGGTAGTACGCGTAAGAAAGAGCGTGAAGAGATAGATGAGGGGTTGCGTGATGGTACGTTGCAGATAGTGATTGGCACGCATGCATTGATTGAAGATAGTGTGCAATTTAAGAATCTTGGTTATGTGGTTATTGATGAGCAACATAGATTTGGAGTGGCGCAGAGGGCTAAGTTGTGGACAAAGAATATACGTCCGCCTCATGTATTGGTTATGACTGCTACGCCTATACCTCGTACGTTGGCAATGACTATATATGGTGATTTGGAGGTTAGTGTTATAGACCAATTGCCTCCTGGAAGAAAACCTATTGCTACGTATCATTATTTTGACAATAAGCGTGCGGCGTTGAATGGATTTTTGGCACGTGAGATAGAGAAAGGGCGACAGGTGTATGTTGTGTATCCTTTAATTCAAGAGAGTGAGAAGTTGGATTTGAAGGATTTGGAGCAGGGGTATCAGGCAATGGTGGAAACTTTTTCTAAATATGATATAGTAATGGTGCATGGGAAGATGAAACCTGCGTATAAGGATGCTGCTATGCAGAGATTTGCGTCGGGTGAGGCGCAGATAATGGTGGCTACTACGGTGATTGAGGTTGGTGTGAATGTGCCTAATGCGAGTGTTATGGTGATAGAGAGTGCTGAGAGGTTTGGTCTTAGTCAGTTGCATCAGTTGCGTGGACGAGTAGGGCGTGGTGCAGACCAGAGTTATTGTATTTTGATGTCGAAATATGAATTGGCTAATGATACGCGTAAGCGATTGCAAATAATGTGCGATTCTACCGATGGTTTTGTGATTGCTGAAGCAGATTTAAATCTTCGTGGACCTGGTGATATTGATGGTTTGCAGCAGAGTGGGTTGCCGTTTGATTTGAAGATAGCTAATTTGGCTACTGATGGGCGATTGTTGCAGACGGCTCGTTCGGTTG
The DNA here is from genome assembly GCA_045658305.1 of Candidatus Aphodosoma sp. Taxonomy (GTDB): domain Bacteria; phylum Bacteroidota; class Bacteroidia; order Bacteroidales; family Paludibacteraceae; genus Aphodosoma. The sequence goes on from JAZOUT010000150.1 coordinate 4,958, forward strand.
CTAAGGAGTTGTTGGAGCGTGACCCTGAGTTGAGTTTGCCAGAGCATAGTGTGTTGTTGAGGCAGTTGCAACGATTGCAGAAGGGAAATATTAATTGGGGATCTATATCTTAGAGATAATAAATAAAAAAACAGGCTTTAAAGCCTCTTTTTTTATTTATTATATCCGAAGATATCGACTTCGATGATGTAATTGGCTACGCCTTCGCCACGAAGGTTGTTGACTTTGGAATTGAAACGATCGAGGTCGAAGTCGATAGATAGATTACCATCTTTAGGGAGATTGTGAATTTCGAGCCAATCTACTTTGAGAGGTAAGCCTGGTCCCCAGTTAGCACGATCGTATTTATAGGTTCCGGCTTGTTTGTAAGTACTATCGTTTTCGTAGAAGATGTGGCCTTCATAAGTTTGTTTGCCATTGAGGATTACGCGATAGAAGTTTTCGTCGAATTCGGCGGCATTGTTTGCACGTTTGCCATTGCCAGTTGTGCCACGGTCAGGGAATATGCCACGGTCGGCACCGTGTCCGCTGATGCTGACTTTCATAAGGAGTGATTTAACTTCTTGAGGTAATTGTACGTTACGAATGCCTAAACGCTCGATGTCTTCGATGTCGTTGCTACCAACTGAATCGGGTGATACGCCATAAGCCCATGAGCGATAGCCAATGTTGCTTGATGCGCGTGAGTCGTAGATTTTTTGGTAGAAGATTGTTTCTTTGTCTTTTTTGCCTTCGTAGAAGTCGAATGTAAGGGTGACGGTGTGTGCTTTTTTCTCAGTTGCGTCCCAACCGCCGTAATAGATGTGGAATTCTACTTCGCCATTGAGCATTGGGAGATACTCGGTGATGTCCATGTAGTAGAGTTTTTCCCAATTAGCGTCGAAATAACCGCCGTATGGTGTGAAAGCGCGCACGAGTTCGTAGAATTCGCCAGTGTGAGGGTTTTTGAGCATAATCATGGTGGTCATATCCCAATCGGAAGGACCTTCGTTCCAACCACCCATGCGATATGTGAGGATAGCGCGGTTGTATTGGTCGGTGGTTTCAGGGAATTTGACGGTGATTACAGAGTCTTCGTCGAGCCCCCATCCGTAGAAATGGAGACGTACGGCATCAGTTTTGACAGAAAAGTCGGCTTCGGTGCCAGCCATAGGGTGCTCGTTGTACCATGCTGGGCGAGTGCTTTCGCGTGTGTAACATTTGTCGTTAGGAATTTCGGGATTACATCCAACGAAGATAGCAATTAGGATTGCTAATGTGAATAGTTGTTTGAGTGTTTTCATAGATTTTATTTGTTTGATTGTTTGTTATTTGTTTGAGATGCAAAGATAGTAAAAATTTGTAATATTATGTTAAGTGTGTGTGTTTATTTTTTGGAGGTATGATTATGGTATATTTATAGTATATTTATCCTATATTTATAGTATATTTATAGTATATTTATAGTATATTTATAGTATATTTATGGTATGTTGTAGGTAAGGAGAGGGTAGGGAACAGGGAGTAGGGAGCAGGGAATAGGGATACTTTTTTGTTACACTTTACCCTCCAGGACTTTGTTTTAGTAATTCGGCTACGATGACGAGGAATTGGGAGATGGGGGTATATAGTGTTAAATAAAGTTAAAAAATGGGGGGGGTATTGCATTGTTGGAATAAATAGATTATCTTTGCAGTGCTATTTATTAATTTGATAAAAAGGAGGTTATTATGAAACGCTTATTTTTATTTGGTTGTTTAATGCTTATAGTTATAAATGCTATGGCGTATCAGCCTATGTTGGTTGAAGGTCGTATTTGGAATGTTTTAGTTTACGGAGGATTTACAGGTATTGATAGTATAGATAATCTACCACCTACTTCATATTATTATAAAGTAGATGGTGATTCGGTTATAGATGGTGAAGTCTATAAAAAAATATATAAATCTTCTGATAAAATTAATTGGGAGTTTGAATATGTAATGATGGAAAATGCAGAGGAAGGGAAAGTATGGAAATATGGATATAGTTATCTAAATCAAGGATACTATAAAGATTTGATTATTGATTTCAGTCTTAATGTAGGGGATAGTTTTAAGGAAAGCTACAATGTATGCGAAAATATCAAGTATGTGAAAGACAAAAGGGGAAATGTGTTAAAAAGAATGGAGATGGGTATGAATATGAGTTGCTGGATTGAGGGGTATGGATATGAATATATGATTCTTGATGGACTTTCTTTTTATTTATCATCGGTTGAAGATGAGGATGGAGTTTTGATTGATTTTTCGGAAGTTACGGATGCTTATGTTCCGATGGTAGTTGAAGGATACAGTTGGAATGTTGTTTCTTCATCTTTGCAAATGTTTCCTGATACAAAAAAGTATAGTACACAAAAACAGCTAATAGGAGGAGATTCTGTTGTTGATGGAATTGTATATAAAAAACTTTGGTGGTTTTCTGATGCAAATTCTGACGAAAAATCTTTAGTTGTTTTGTTGCGAGAGGATATTGAAGAACAAAAAGTTTTTGCATACGACAAAGGTGTAGAAGTTTTGTTGTATGATTTAGGTGTTGAAGTAGGTGATACTATAAAAGTATTGGGTGATTTATCGGATTTAGTATATGATTTCCATTCGACTATTATTAAAGAAAATTTATCTTTAGTAGTTGATAATATTGATTTCGTAGAAGACCCTATATATGGTAGGTTAAAAGTTGTAACTTATTATAATGCAGATCCAAATTTTAATGAATTCAAGTGTACTGTTTATGAACGATATGGCATGACAACGGGATGGTTATATAATATTTGCATGGCATATGTTGGAGGTGGGTCACAAAGAGTGATTTGTGCTTTTGATGAAAATGATGAATTGGTTTTGAAGCGTGAATATACAATTGCAGGATATGGTGAAGTGAAGGATTGTTATATCAATGAAGAAATAGGTACTAACGTTGAAACTCCTCAAAAAGAAGAAAATATCTACTATAACTCGCAAGAAAAAAGATTATATGTTGATATAGAAAATGCTGAAATGATTATGGTTTATGATGCTGTGGGTAAAAATATTATTACAAAAGAGGTTGATTTGGAGACAAAATCAATATCTTTGAATTTGAATAGTGGCATCTACATTGTAATGACAAAAAGTGGAAATAGATATGCGAAAATAGTTGTTAAATAACGAAATAATTATATTAGAATAGGCAGACATCTATATTGAGGGTGTCTGCTTTTTTTATGTAAATAATCTGAAGAGTTTTGTTTTTTTGTTGTTTTATTGTAAAAGTTGTATTTTTTTAGTAACTTTGCAGTTTAGTTAATGCACAATGCACAATGCATAATGCACAATTGAAAATCAATAAGATAAGATATATGAAAGATTTTAAACGTACGTTGGTTACTACGGCTTTGCCGTATGCAAATGGTCCGGTGCATATTGGTCACTTGGGGGGTGTTTATGTTCCAGCAGATATTTATGTTAGATATTTGCGATTGAAGGGTGAAGAGGTGTTGTTTATTGGTGGCTCGGATGAGCATGGAGTGCCTATCACAATCAAAGCAAAGAAAGAGGGTGTTACGCCTCAAGATATTGTTGACCGCTATCATGGTATCATCAAAAAATCGTTCGAAGAGTTGGGTATTTCGTTTGATATCTACTCACGCACAACATCGAAAATTCACTACGAAACTGCGGCTGAATATTTCAAGAATTTGTATGAAAAAGGCGAGTTTGTAGAGAAAACATCGGAGCAATACTATGATGAAGAGGCTGGTCAATTCTTGGCAGACCGCTATATTACAGGTACTTGTCCTCACTGTAAAAACCCTAATGCGTATGGCGACCAATGTGAGGCTTGCGGTACGAGCTTGAGTCCGCTTGACTTGATAGAGCCTAAATCGGCTATTTCGGGTTCGAAACCTGTGTTGCGCGAGACAAAACATTGGTATTTGCCATTGGATAAGCATGAAGAGTGGCTCCGTCAGTGGATACTTGAAGATCATAAAGAGTGGAAAACTAATGTGTATGGTCAATGTAAATCGTGGATTGATATGGGCTTGCAACCACGTGCGGTGAGTCGTGACTTGGATTGGGGTGTGCCTGTTCCAGTTGAGGGAGCTGATGGTAAAGTGCTTTATGTTTGGTTTGATGCGCCAATTGGTTATATTTCAAATACAAAAGAGTTGTTGCCAAACGATTGGGAGAAATGGTGGAAAGACCAATCAACACGTATGCTTCACTTCATCGGTAAAGACAATATTGTGTTCCACTGCATTGTGTTCCCTGCAATGTTGAAGGCTGATGGTTCGTATATCTTGCCAGACAATGTGCCTGCAAATGAGTTCCTTAACCTCGAAGGCGATAAGATTTCGACATCTCGCAACTGGGCTGTTTGGTTGCACGAATACTTGGTAGAATTCCCAGGCAAACAAGACGTGTTGCGCTATGTGTTGACAGCTAATGCGCCAGAGACAAAAGATAATGACTTCACTTGGAAAGATTTCCAAACAAGAAACAATAGCGAGTTGGTGGCTATCTTTGGTAACTTCATCAACCGTGCTTTGGTGTTGACACACAAATACTTTGATGGTGTGGTGCCAGCGTTGGGCGAATTGACTGACTACGACCGCGAGACATTGAAAGAGTTTGCCGATGTGAAAGCCGATGTAGAGTCGTACCTCGACAACTTCCGTTTCCGCGATGCACAGAAAGAGGCAATGAACTTGGCACGCATTGGTAATAAATATCTTGCTGATACAGAGCCTTGGAAATTGGCTAAAACAGATATGGCGCGTACGGCTACTATTTTGCATATTGGATTGCAAATTGCAGCAAACTTGGCAATTGCGTTTGAACCATTCTTGCCATTCTCGGCTAAGAAATTGCGCGATATGTTGGGTATGGAGACATTCTCGTGGAATGACCTCGGCAGTATCGAACTCTTGAAAGAGGGTGCAAAACTTGGAGAAACACAATTGTTGTTTGACAAAATAGAAGACTCGGTAGTAGAGGCACAAGTGCAAAAACTGCTTGATACTAAAAAGGCTAACGAATTGGCAGCATATAAACCAGCAGAGGTGAAACCAAATGTGGCATTCGACGAATGGGAAAAGACAGATATTCGTGTGGCTACAGTGTTGGAATGCACTAAAGTGCCTAAAGCAGATAAATTGTTGCAATTCAAATTGGATGATGGTATGGGAGGTCGTACAATTGTGTCGGGTATAGCACAAAGCTATCCAAACCCAGAGGAGTTGGTGGGTACACAAGTGTTGTTTATTGCTAACTTTGAGCCACGTAAATTGAAAGGTATCGTGTCGGAAGGTATGATTCTCAGCGCAGTGGATGCAGATGGTAAATTAGTGTTGTGCCGTCCAAGTCGTGAGGTGAAACCAGGTTGTTCTGTAGGATAATCTTTTTTGGATAGAAATAAAACCTTATTTGTTTAACTAAATAAATTCAAAATTTTATGTTTGCTAAATCTAAAAACAAAAAAATCGCAGGTATTTGCGCTGGTATTGCAGAACACTTTGGTTGGGATGTATCAATGGTTCGTATTGCTTATCTTATTCTTACAATCTTGACAGGTTCTGCTTTGGCATGGCTTTATTTAATTTTAATGTTTGTATTGCCAGATGCAAAATAAACGCCTTCTCTCTCTCGACATATTACGGGGTATCACCATTGCCGGTATGATAATGGTGAATAACCCTGGGTCGTGGGGATCGATTTATGCTCCACTTAAGCATGCAGCGTGGAACGGATTGACACCGACAGACTTGGTGTTTCCGTTCTTTATGTTTATAATGGGTGTGAGTATGTATATTAGTTATAGTAAATTAGGCTTTAGACTTACGGGTAGAACATTTACTAAGTTATTGCGTCGATCGGTGGTGTTGTTTGTTATAGGGTTGTTTTTGAATTGGTTTGGATTGACATGCCGAGGTATGTCGGCCTTGCGCGATGCAGACATGAATTGGTTTTTGCGTCTGTGGGATGCAGGATTTCTTCACTTAGAGAAATGGCGCATAATGGGCGTATTGCAACGTTTGGCATTGGTTAGTTTTTGTGGGTCGTTTATCTTGCTCACTATGCGTCGGAAGTTCATACCATGGTTGATAGGTATAATTTTGGTGGCATATTCAGCATTGATGATATGTACAAATAGCCTTGAATTAGGGGTTGAGAATTTGGCGGCACGCGTAGATTTGGCCATTTTGGGCGATAGTCATATGTATCACATCAGCGGCATAGCCCTTGACCCCGAGGGATGGGTGTCGACGATACCATGTATAGCGCACGTGTTGATAGGCGTGATGGCAGGGGCATTGATTATGGGGGTGAAAGATAATCATCAGAAGATAGAGCGGTTGAGTTTGTTGGGAGCGGTGATATTGATGCTCGGATTTCTTTGGAATTATGCAATGCCGATAAACAAAACCTTGTGGTCGTCGTCGTATGTGTTGGTTACATGTGGTTTGGCATCATTGCTGTTGGCAGTGTTGATATGGTTGATTGATGTGAAAGGTTATAAGGCATGGACAATGTTTTTTGAGACATTTGGTGTTAATCCGATGGCAATATTTGTATTTGCTGGGTTGTTTGCCAATTTGATTTCGAACGTAGGCTTCACCACATCGGTAGGCAAATGGATGAGTCTCAAAGGTTATCTCTATGCCGAGGTATTGTCGCCTTGGTTTGGACCGACGTTAGGTTCGTTGGTATTTGCATTGATGTTTATTTGTTTTTGTTGGTTAGTTGCATATCCGTTGTATAAAAAGAAGATATATATAAAAATATAGTTTAAATTAGATGTGTGGATGATAAAATAAAATTAGCGGATATCTTAATTGGATGTTCGCTAATTTGTTTTTTGAAAGTATGAATTTGTATATTTTATCAAAATGTATAATTTTTAAGACAAAAAATTATATTTTTTTATAATCAAAAATAAAAAAAAGTCGTAATTTTATCATTAAATTGCGACTTTTGATATTTTTATAAACAATTATAATTGGTGTTATACCACTTTAAAATATGTAATCCGATATTTTTTCTAATTATACGTGATTTTTTCGCATTTTTATTTGGTGTATAAATTATTTTATTTATTTTTGCCTGTGAATAAATATACTTTTATGAACAATAGTTTTTGAGTTTTCATAATAAGAGATTGATTTTAGATAATAGATTTTGTTTGTAGTTATGGATTTTTGCAAGTCGCTGTGAAGCGCTGACCAAAAGTCCATATCTTTTTTATATCCACTTTAATTTAACTATTTCTGATTCGAAATTTGGGGTAAAAACTCCTTTCTCTATATTCTCTCTAATTTCATCCCATGACCAAAATTTACCTTCAGAAACTTCTGTTGGATCAGGATTGAAATCTCCATTATATTCACACTTATAGACATATACCAATTCAGCTTCTACTGATGAACGGAATTCATAGCTCATTAGAAATTCTGGTGTAAAATCTCTAATTCCTAATTCTTCTTTTGTCTCACGTAATAAAGCTTTTTCTATTGATTCTCCATAATCAATATGTCCACCTACAGCTGTATCCCATTTGCCAGGTTGTATTTTTTTTGTCATTACTCGTTTTTGTAGATACAGTTCTCCTTGTGTATTAAAGATATGTAGATGCACTACGGGATGTAAAATAAATGTACCTGCATGGCATTCTGTGCGTGTTGCCGAACCAATAACTTCGCCTTTGGAGTTTACTATTGGAAATATTTCTTCTTGCATAATAATATAAAATTAAAAAAGACACGAAACACATTTAAGTATCTCGTGCCTAAAATGTTGTGTCAATTAATTATTTTGATGCGTCAAGTCCAAAACGATTCCAGCGAATTTTGCCATCAAACCATTCAACATCTCTATCCAACGACAACCAAACGAATATTGGACGACCAACAATATGGTCCTCTGGAACAAAACCCCACATACGTGAGTCGGCTGAATTGTGACGATTATCGCCCATCATCCAATAATAGTCCATTTTGAAAATATACTCTGTTGCAGGTTCACCGTTGAGATATGCCACGCCATCTCTATAATCAAGAGTATTATGTTCATAATTCACAATACATGGGCGGTAGCGTAAGATATTGTCTTCTGTAAGTTGGATTGTCTTGCCTTTGGCAGGAATCCAAAGAGGTCCATAGTTATCCCTATTCCATTTATACGTATATGGTAAAGGATAAATCGCTGTATGCATTTCAGGTAAAATTTTTTCTACTGCTACTTGAGTAACCATAGGCATAGATTTTACTTTATTTAATACCTCTTCGGTCATTGCCATTACATAAATTGGCCCCCATGCACCTTTGTTTTTAGGTTCCATACCTATACGTGTCAAATATGGAGCATAATCGTTACCATTGAGTGTAGATGTTTCGGTAACACTAACTCCTAATTTATGCAATGCGTCAGCAGTAAATGTCGCACCATTTGTTTGTACAAAATAGTTGTGTTGCACACCTTTAGGGTTTTCAAATATCTCTCCATCGACATACAAGACATTATCTCTCAATTCGATTGTTTGACCTGGTAAACCTACGCAACGTTTGACATAATTCTCGCGACGGTCTACTGGACGAACTACTAATTCGCCTAATTGAGCTTCTTGTTGGCGCACCTTTTTAGCTCCTACTGTCATACGTTCAATAAAATTATCGTATGGAATAACACTATCGAACTTAAACGTACGAAAAGCTATAGTTTGCTGTGCCGCTTGAAAACAGAGGGTGTAATAGTCAGGATTAGCACACAATTGAGGTACTGTATCTCCTGCAGGGAAGTTAAACACTACTATATCACCTAACTCAACTTTATCCCAACCTTTTAAGCGACGATATTCCCATTGAGGTTTTTCAATATATGATTTACCTCCCCAAGGGAAAGTATGTTGTACAAGAGGAAACGATAGTGGAGTATTAGGAATGCGAGGGCCATAGCTACATTTGCTAACAGCAAGAAAGTCGCCAACCTTTAAAGTTTGCTCTAACGATGATGATGGTATTTGATAGTTTTGGAACAAATAGAGATTGATAAAATAGACTGCTACTAACGCAAAAACTATTGCATCAATCCATGAACAAATAGTGTATAATGTTTTATTTGTATTCTCATATTTTTTCCACCAAGTCCAAGGAATAAACTTAGTAATAAAAATATCAAAGATAAACGGATACAACAACATCCACCAAAAGTTGCCTACCCATATAATAAACAACACATAGATAAGTGACCAAATAGCCAACTTAATCCACGACCCAATAGGTCTTTTCAAACGAGAATTATTCATATTTTAAATTATTTCATTAAATCAGTCATTGAATAAAATCCAGCAGGTTTACCCACAAGAAATTCGGCAGCCACCACTGCACCAAGAGCAAAGCCCTCACGCGATTTTGCCTCATGTGTAATAGTTATACTATCCACCTCCGAATCATATTTTATAATATGAGTACCAGGCACTTTGCCCTCTCTCAACGCCTCAATCCCCAATTGACTGTTGACTGTTGACTGTTGACTATCGACTAATACCCATTCAGATTTTCTATCAAGATTTTCCAAGATACCTTCAGCAAGGGTTATAGCCGTACCACTTGGCGCATCTTTTTTCTCTGTGTGATGAATCTCTGTCATAGCCACATCATAATTAGCATATCGATTCATCATCATAGCCAAACGTTTGTTCAATTCAAAAAACAAATTAACCCCCAATGAAAAATTCGATGCCCAAAACAAAGTATATCCTTTATCTGCAATCTCTCCTTTCAACTCAGGTAACACTGCATTCCAACCAGTAGTACCTGATACCACAGGCACACCTGCATTCCAAGCTTTACGATAATTCTCTACTGCTTTAGTTGGAACCGTAAATTCAATAGCTACATCAGCTGATGCAAATGCCTCCGACTCAAATTCCTCTTGATTATCAATATCTACTTTCGACACTATTTCATGTCCACGTTCAAGGGCAATACGTTCAATGATATGCCCCATTTTTCCATATCCAATTAGTGCTATTTTCATATTTCTCTAATAAAATCCAAAGCTTCAAATACCTCTTCTTTTGTCACATTCTGATTTATACGCACATCACCTATACCAGCAAGTAATGTAAAATTTATCTGTTCACCACTATTTTTCTTATCATGCGTCATCAATTCGTAGAGTTTATCATATTGCTTGCACGAGTATGGGAATGCACCATAATACTCTTTTGCAAAAGTTACAATACTCATCAATACATCTTTGTTAAAACGCAATTTTATAAACGACAAATAAAGCTCTACTACCATACCCCACATCACCGCAAACCCATGTAACATTGGACGACTCACTTCGTATGACAATGACTCAAACGCATGACCAACAGTATGCCCAAAATTCAATGCCTTACGCTGACCTTTTTCATTTGGGTCACGCTCAACAATCGTCTCCTTAATATCTAAATTTTGCTTCAACAACAATGATAAACGTCCACTATCAAACTCATCCAAATCGTATGCCAACGTCTGCTCAAGCAAAATAGGATCAGCTATCAACGCATGTTTCACCATCTCAGCATAGCCAGACAAGCGATTTTTAAAATCAAGTGTTTCGAAAAATTGCGGATTTATCAACACTTTTTCTGGCAAAGCAAATGTGCCAATTTCATTCTTTAATCCTCTGAAATTTATGCCTGTTTTACCTCCAGTCGCAGCATCAATTACCCCAAGCAATGTAGTAGGTATATTTACAAATCGCATTCCTCGCTTGAATGTTGCTGCCACAAATCCACCCAAATCAGTCACAACTCCACCTCCCAGATTCACTAATAATGATGATCGAGTAGCCCCATTATCTACTAATTCATTCCAAATCTTAATAGCCGTATCTATTGTTTTAGACTCATCTCCCGCTTTTACTTTTATGATATACGGATCGAATTCCGACAAATCCACTTGCGATAAACAAAGTTCTGCCGTATTCTCATCCACCAACACAAAAAATCTATCGACAGCCAAAGATTTTACCACAGCCATCAATTCCGCTTCAACTCTATCCGTCACAACAAAATTACCCATTCCTTGCTCCCTGTTCCCTATTCCTTATTATTATTTGCTCATCTCCAACATTTTATGTATTGGACGCACTGCACGTTCTCTAATTGCTTCATCAACTTCAATAGCAGGTTGTTCATCGCGCAAGCAAAGATATAATTTCTCTAAAGTATTCATTCTCATATAGTCGCACTCATTTTTCGAGCAAGCACGACCAGCTGGAGACACAGGGATAAACTCTTTTTGAGGACAGCGTTTTTGCATTTCATGCAAAATACCCGACTCTGTACATACAAGGAATTGTGTATATTCACCATCCACCGCATAATTCAACAAAGCTTGAGTCGAACCCACAACATCTGCCAAATCTGCAATCTCCTTCTTACATTCTGGATGAACCAATACTTTTGCTTCAGGATATTGAGCTTTAAGTTCAATCAATTTTTCAAGCGAAAATTGCTCATGCACATGGCAAGCACCATTCCATAACAACATATTTCTGCCAGTAACAGCATTGATATAACCACCCAAATTTCTATCAGGACCAAAAATCAATTTCGCATCCTTAGGAAATTGATCAACAATCTTACGTGCGTTAGTCGATGTTACCACTACATCCGTATGAGCCTTCACCGCCGCAGTAGTATTCACATACGAAATAACAGTATAATCAGGATGTTCTGCTACAAACTTGCCGAATTCATCAGCATTGCAACTATCTGCCAACGAACAACCAGCGGCCAAATCAGGTACTAAAACTTTTTTATTTGGAGAAAGAATCTTAGCAGTTTCACCCATAAAGTGCACACCGCATACTACCAATATATCCGCATCCGACTTTTCTGCCCATTGAGCCAAAGCCAAACTATCACCCACAATATCAGCCACATCTTGTATTTCACCAACTTGATAATAATGCGCAAGAATCACAGCATTTTTCTCTTTACGCAAGCGGTTAATTTCCGCAACCAATTGTTCCTTTTCCATAGTATATTTATTTAAAAAATCATAACTAAAAAATAGTCCAAAAAATACAATAACCCCCTCCCTAATTCAAATATAGGATACAGCATACTGCAAGCAACCTTCACCCTACCTTTAAAATACCCTCTAAAATACAATAAGTCCCCTCCAAAATCACCAAAATATATAACACGCAAAGATACTACTTTTTTTTGAATTAAACAAATAAGAATAGATAGTTAAAAATTTGAAAAAATGAGGTGGACACTAACATTGGGTGTCCACCTCTCATTTAGGTTTTAGATTTTGCTTGTAATTATGGTTTTTTCTATTGACTTATTTTTTGAAGTAGCGGTTGTAGAGACCCTCGAAACCTTTACCGTGACGAGCTTCGTCTTTAGCCATTTCGTGAACAGTGTCGTGGATAGCGTCGAGGTTACGTTCTTTAGCGATACGAGCGATACGCATTTTGTCTTCGCAAGCACCTGATTCAGCGTTCATACGTTTTTCGAGGTTAGTTTTAGTGTCCCATACTACGTCGCCAAGAAGTTCAGCAAATTTAGCAGCATGTTCTGCCTCTTCCCAAGCATAGCGTTTGAAAGCTTCAGCAATTTCAGGATAACCTTCGCGGTCAGCTTGACGGCTCATAGCGAGGTACATACCAACTTCAGTAGCTTCGCCCATGAAGTGAGCGTTGAGGTCGCGAATCATATCTTCGCCAGTGCCTTTAGCTACACCGAGTTCGTGTTCTGTAACGAATTGGAGTTTATCAGATTCTACAAGTTCTTTGAATTTTTCAGCAGGTTGTTTGCATTGTGGACAAGTAGCTGGAGCAGCGTCACCTTCGTGAACATAACCGCAGATTGTGCAAGAAAATTTTTTCATAGTTGTAATTTTTAGTTAGTTATTAATATTTTTAGTTTTTTAATTATCAATCATTTAAAGAAGTTTTTTACTTTGTCGAGCCACGATGTAGTCTCTTTTTCAGACGCTCTGTCGTTAGGCACTTCTTTGAATTTTTCAGCAGGTTGTTTGCAAACTGGGCAAACTGAAGGTGGTTGTTCGCCGTAGTGGACGTAACCACATACTGTGCATACATACTTTTTCATAGTAACAAAGGTTTAAAAAGTTGTTTAGTCTTGTTCTTTTTTCATACACTTTGGGCATTTCCCCCAGTAATATACATGTACATTTTCAATTTTGAATCCTGAAGTATTTCCGTCTGACATGGTTGGTTGTTTTATGTCGTAGAGTTCACCACATGATTGGCATCGGAAGTGAGCATGTGAACTTATGTCGGCATCGTAGCGCACATTTTTTTCATCAATTGTTAATGCAAGAACCGCGCCATTCTCTACTAAATTGCGCAAAACATTATATACTGTCGTTTTGCTCAGCGTAGGCATTGTAGGATTCAGTGCCAAATATATGTCATCGACCGTTGGGTGAATGCGATGCTCAAGCAAATATTTCAGTATCGCAATGCGCTGCACCGATGGGCGTATATTGTGACTATTTAGTATGTCTATCGCTTCTGTCATTGTTTTTATTATTTTGTTTGTTTTTTACATTTTTGTAATCTTATTTCATTTTTGTAATGATTACATTTTTAATTCCGATGCAAAATTATAACAAATATTTCATATACGCAATAGTTTAATAAATTTTTAGCATTTTTTAACAGTTAGAGCTTTAGAGTTAATAGAAAAAGTAGTAACTTTGAGCATTGAAATCCTAACTTTTAACAGGGATTTAATGTGCTGATAATTAAATATAACTATAAAACAAGCAGAGCGAGTAAATTTCATATTTCGCTATTTGCTACTAAAAATCTATAATATGAAAAAAATTGCTTTAATTACAGGTGCTACATCAGGAATTGGTCGTGCAACTGCTATTGCTTTAGCAGATGAAGGCTATAATTTGATTCTTACTGGACGCAGAAAAGAGCGTCTTGATGAATTAAAAGAGTTGGTTGCTATTACATATAAAGCTGATGCTTTGGTTCTCAACTTTGATGTTCGCAATTCAGAAGAGGTTACAAAAGCCGTAGCTTCTATACCTGCTGCATGGCGCAAAATCGATGTTTTGGTGAATAATGCAGGTTTAGCTGTAGGTCTCAATCCTATCCAAGAAGGCTTACTCGAAGATTGGGAGCGCATGATTGACACAAATATTAAAGGACTTCTTTATATGACTCGCGAAATCGCTCCATTGATGTGCGAGCGTGGTGTCGGTCATATCGTTAATATCTGTTCAACTGCGGGTAAAGAGGTATATGCTAATGGTAACGTTTATTGTGCTACAAAACATGCAGTAGATGCTATCAGTAAAGGTATGCGTATTGATATGCTCAAATACGGCATTAAAGTTACAAATATCTGTCCTGGTGCAGTAGAAACAGAGTTCTCTATAGTTCGTTTTAAAGACGATAAAGAGCGTGCTGACAAAACATACGAAGGCTACACACCTCTTAATGGTGATGATATAGCTAATCTTATTCGTTTTGCTGTTACATTGCCACCACACGTTTGTATCAACGATCTTGTGGTAACACCAACAGCACAGGCGAATGCAACAAATATTCATCGTAAATAATACGATAGTAACGAGTAATTAGTAGCGAGTAGCGAGAAAATCTTGTTACTCGCTACTTGTTACTGAATATATATAGGATGTCAAAACAAAAAAATAAATATTATGTGGTGTGGCGGGGTAGGCTCACAGGTATATTTGATACGTGGGAAGAGTGTCGTAAGCAGACAGAAGGTTTTGAAGGAGCGCAATATAAAGGTTATCCTACTCGCGAATTAGCAGAAGCTGCTCATAAACTCAATTATTGGCAAGCGGTTAAACAGGGAACAGGGAATATGGAACAGGGAAGAGGGACTTTTCTCGGTTCTCATTTTTCAATCCAACTTCCATCGTTGTCGGTAGATGCTGCATGTAGTGGCAATCCAGGTGTGATGGAGTATCGTGGTGTTGATACGGCTACTGGGCGTGAGATATTTCGCATGGGGCCATTCGAGCATGCAACTAATAATATTGGTGAATTTTTGGCATTGGTGCATGGATTGGCTTTGCTCAAGCAGTATAACAAAACAATGCCTATTTATTCTGATAGTGTGAATGCTATGGCATGGGTGAGAGCAAAAAAATGTCGCACTAAATTAGCTCGTACAGAAAAGAATGTAGAAGTGTTTAATCTTATTGCACGCGCTGAATGTTGGCTTGAAAATAATCATTATACAACTCAAATTATCAAGTGGGATACTCCAAATTGGGGCGAAATACCTGCAGATTTTGGACGAAAATAGATGTTTTTATTGTTTTTTTAGGGAATATTTGTTGGTATAAGCTTAAAATTTTGTTTTGTTATTTGCTGATTATCAGTAGAGTATTATTTTTTTTGTAAAAAAGTAATATTTTTATTTGGTTGTATTGTAAAAAAGTTGTAACTTTGCAGTCGCAAATGCGGAAATAGCTCAGTTGGTAGAGCACAACCTTGCCAAGGTTGGGGTCGCGGGTTCGAGTCCCGTTTTCCGCTCACAGATTAAAAAATCGGGAATTTCCCGATTTTTCTGTATAAAGGTTAATATTTTTTGTTTACCGCCCGGATGGTGGAATGGTAGACACGAAGGACTTAAAATCCTTTGGCCATTGCGGCTGTGCGGGTTCAAGTCCCGCTCCGGGTACAACAAGAGACCGATTGAGAAATCGGTCTCTTGTTTTTTTTGTTTTATTGGTGATTTTGTGAGTGGGGTTGTATGGTTTGTGGTTTTTAAAGTTGGTGAATGATAGTTGTTTATGGTTGATTGTTTTGGTTCTTGTGGGGAGGAAACAAGGATTGTTTATTTATTGTAATCTATGCTTTATCGTATATTTATCATATATTTATCGTATGTTTATAGTATATTTATTATATGTTGTGGTATAGGGGAGAGATAGGTTATTCGTCAGTTTAGTTGAAAAGTTGTTTTTGGTTATTTTTGAACTCTCTACGGACTTCGTCGTTGGCTTTGCTCAAATTGCTTGCACTCGGCATAGCTCAAGCGAGCTTGGTTCTGCACTCGTAAACTCGCAATTTTCGTTCCCCTAAAATATGGGGACAATATCGCGCTGTCATAGTTTTGAGTGTTTATGTTTGGTTTAGAGGTGATACTCTTATTGACTTTTCAACTAAGTTGACGAAGAACTGAGGGCTATAGGGAATATGGGATGATGGATAGGGTGGTGAGTTGCTTTATTTGAAGATAGTGAAATGAATCTATTTTTCAAATAATTTTTAAGTACTTAAATTGAGCTATACGGCCTTAGATTGAGGGTTAAAAATATGAAAAATCCTTTTTTGTTTTTATGTTGATTAGTGCTTTTAAAATTTGTTTTTCTATACGGACTTTTAATTTTTCTGTATTTTTGTGATTTTAGTTGATATTTTTAATATTTTTCTATAAAATTTGGAATTTTATCAATTGGAGAGTAAGGGGGGAAATTTAGAGATTTTATGTAGATTTTCTGCTGTATAACATATTTTTTTATTTTTGTTATGTTAGGATTTTTTAGTATATTTGCGATGCAAAATGTGATTTTTTGTAAAATAAATATTATTGTTTAATTTAATTTCTTTATTATGAGAAAAGTTTATGCTTTTTTGACTGCTTTATTAGTGGCTATGTTGCTAATTCCATGGCAGTTGAATGCTCAAGTTCTCTTGAATGAGAATTTTGACACATTGCAATCTGGTGTGCCTACTGGCTGGGTAGCAGAGGGTACATACAGTAATTCTTGGCAATCTACGAGTGGTTCGTATACGTCAGGATGGGAAAATACAACTGGTGTGTATTTTAACTGTTATTCTGCATCTACTGGGAAAACAGCTATTTTGAAATCACCTATTGTTGATTTGTCTTCTTCTACTAAGGACATGATTTTGTCTTTTAATCTTTATGATGCTGATGAAGATGACATAAAAGTTTATCTTTCAAAAGATGGTGGTGTAACTTATGAAGAAAATTTATTGTTGACTTGCGAAAAAATATCAGGTTGGCAGACTATTGAGATACCTTTGGCTTCATATAAAACAGAGCAAAAGGTTTCTATTGTTTGGTATGGTATATCTTCTTATGGTTATTCACGCCCTACGATTGATAACGTAATGATTGCTCCGGCTCCAACATGTGCGGTAGCTGAAAATTTGTTTGTTACAGGGCAAGAGCAAGAAGCTGCAATTCTTAATTGGAAGCTTGCTACAGGTAAAGGTGCTGCTGCTGAAGATTTTTTTATTGCTGTTTATGCTGTTGGTAATGATACTGCTGCTGTATTCTCTGAAACATTGACAGTTGATGATGATATTGAGCTTGAAGCTGGTGTATATTCTTATTTTGTAGAAGAACTTGAACCTGGTTCGGCTTATTATTTTACTGTCAAAGGTGTTTGTGCTCCAGGTGATGAAGCTGCTATTGCAAAAAGTGCTGTTTTTTATACTGCATGTAATCCATCTGTATTGCCACTTGCATTAGATACTGTTAAGGATACAGAGTTAATTCCTTGTTGGACAATGGTAAATGCAGATTATACTGGTAATACAGTATATCTTAATACTAATACTACAATTTTTGCAACACCTGCTCTCAATCATGCTGCAAATGATATTGAAGTTACATTGCGTTATGCAGGAACAGCTACAGGTACTGGTTTCTATTATGGTGTAGCATCTGATGCTTCTTGTGCAGATTTCGATACACTTGGTTATGTGGCTCATACTGCGACTTATGCAGAAAAGAAAATTTCGGTTAATACTGCAGGTACTAAATTTGGTGCTACGACAGGCAAAGTGTTTGCTATTCGTCCTGATGCTTATATGTATATTTATGGTATTAATGTACATCAAAAACCTTGTTGTCCTGCAGTAGAGCAAGTTAAAGGTGTTGCTATCGATTCTGCAAGTATCGAAGTTAGCTGGTTGGGTACAGCGGCTTCTTATAATATTACTCTTGTTGATACTGCTACAAATACTACTCTTAATCGTACTGCTACAACTAATCCAGCGGTTCTTGGAGATTTGATTCCTCAAACTACATATCTTGTGCTTGTTCAAGCTAATTGTGGTGATTGTCAAAGCGCATGGAGCGATTCTATTTATGTTTCTACTCTTTGTGGTGTTGGTGAAGCAGCATTTACTGAAAGTTTCGAATATGAAGACCTTGGTTCTGTAATGCCAGAATGTTGGGTTCAAAGTAAAAAAGATGCATGGATTGTTAATCATAATATCTCTTATTATGATACTCCAAATAATGCGGCTAATGGACATAGTGCTATTTACATGTATTATTATGCTGTTGAAAAAGGTAAAACTGCAACATTCTCGCCACAACCATTTAATGTAGCAATTCCAGGTCAGTATGACGTGAAATTTGCTATGTATCGTTATAGCAAAGGTTATGGTTCTGAAGGCGATGGTACACTTACTGTTTGGGCTAATAACCGTCCTGACACTGTTGGTGCTACTAAAGTTTGTGAAATTGACCGTTACTTCGAATGTGCTCCTATAGAAAAGGCTGCTGGTTGGTACTACTATGACTTTAATATTCCTACTGTTACTGGTACTGTATATCTCGTGTTTGAAGGTAAATCTAATGCAACAAACAACCTTTATCTTGATGATATTAGTGTTTATCCTGCTCCTACTTGTCGCAAAGTTCGTAATATTGCACTTGGTGAACCTACTTTGACAACTCTTCCTATTAAATGGGATGCTGCTGAAGGTACATCGCAATGGATAGTTGATTATGTAGTTCTTGCTGGTACAGATACTATTAAAAATGACTCTGTTCTTACTTCTAACAATCCATTTGTGATTGAAGGTCTTAGATCTTCTTCTTCTTATACAGTTAAAGGTACAGTTACTACATATTGTAGCGAAACAGATAGAGGTGAAGCTATTTCTTTTGAGTATGATTTCCAAACTTCTTGTGAAGCCCTCTCTACTTTCCCTTACTTCGAAGGCTTCGAAAACCAATTCCCTCCTATCTGCTGGGATATGAAAAATACTGCTGGTAATGCCGACTTCGTATGGAAAAAATACGACTCTAAACAATATGTTTACGAAGGTACTTATGCTGCCTACTGGACTTACAAATCTTCTGGCTCTAAAGCTATCCTCGTAACTCCTGAGTTCGTGTTCGAAGACGATAAAGACTATCGTATCGAATTCTTCGCTTTCCGTGGTACTTCTGGTACTTCTTATGCTGGCGAAGGTTTCGGCGTTTACCTCAGCGAAACTCCTAACGTGACAGAAGAGTCTGAATTGTTGGCATTCATCCCTCGTTTGACTTCTGAATCTAGCGACAAAGGTATCCTTAGCGTTCCTACTGTTTCTGCTCAAGGTATGTACCAATACAAAATCGACTTCAATACTGCCGACTATACTGGCAAATATATTATCTTCGAAGCTTTGACTAACAATGGTTACTACCAATCGTTCGATAACCTTTGGATTGGTGAAAAACCTGCTATCGATATCATCGCTAAATTCAACGTGGATTCTGTTGTTATTGATGCTGCTCGTATCACTATCCCTGACGAAACTGTCGCTATGTTCGACATCGTTTATGGTGCTAAAGGCTTCGACCCTGCTACTGCTGGAACTATCATCGACTCTATCGAAGGTCGCGTATATAGCCTCACTGCTCTTACTCCTGACACTGAATACGACGTTTATGTTCGCGCTCGTAACGCTGCTGGTCAAGTCTCTGCTTGGAGCCGCAATCCTATGTCGTTCCGCACTCTCTGCTCTGCTGCAGAAATCTTGGCTACTAGCATCTTCATCGAAAACTTCGATGAATACGAAGCTAATTCTACTTTCATGGGCTGCTTGGTTCACAACTACTCTGGCTCTTATAGCTTCAAAGTGGGTACCGAAATGTCTGTTTACAACAACGACACTTGGGAATATGACTATGTTTATGCTAAAACTGGCTCTAAAATGGCTATGATTAACTCTTCTAATGGTGCTTGGATGTTCCGCGCTGTTAGTTTGAAAGCTGGTGTAAACTATTCTATCTCTGTCGATGCTGTTGAATGGAGCTCTTACTACGATGCTAAATTGTCTATGGGTGTTGCTTCTTCTCCTGATCGCAATGCTGTTACTAAATGTCTTGATAGTTACATTCTTCCTGACCGCGCTGCTTGGGAACGCGTTACTGGATACTTCACTGTTCCTGCCGATGGTATATACTATGTTGGTGTTGGTGCCGAATATGGTTCTTCTGCTGTTGGTATCGATAGCTTGGTTATCCGCACAGAAGCGGTTATCCCTCCTGCAGTAAATATTACAGAACTCACTGATTCTAAAGTTTCATTTGAACTTACTTCAAATGCTACATCTTGGGAAATGTATTATGCAACATCAAAATTTAATCCAGACACAATTCCTGCTGCATCATTGATGAAGGTTACAAATAAAACTTATTCTGTTGAAAATCTTCAATCTAATACTATATATTATTATGCATTCCGTTCTCTTACAGAAGAAGGAGTTGCAAGTTCTTGGACTGTTGTAGGTTCGTTCCAAACAGAATGTGGTGCTATTGAGTTGCCTCTTGTTCAAGGCTTCGAAAGTGCTACTCCTTCTTGTTGGAGTGTTACTGGTGATGGTGAAGTTGGTCTTCGTGCATATAATAAACAAGAGGGTTCTTATAGTTGGAATATAAGCGGTAATAAAAAACTTATCTCTCCTCGCGTTAATGGCGACCTCTCTAACTGCGAAGGTTCGTTTTGGGCTGGTGGTCAATACGAAGGTGAACGTTATATTCCTAAATTCGTCATTGGTGTAATGACTAACCCTCAAGACCCTACAACTTTCAAGGCTGTTACCGATACTATCTCTGTCAACTATCTCGTTGCTGATGGTCAACTCCAAGAGTTCAAATTCTCTCTCGAGTCTTTGAAAAACGACCCTATCTACAAAGATGCTAAGTATTTCGTATTTGAACATATTCAAGGTTATACTTTCCTCGATGCTTTGACAGTTGAATCAGTTCCTTCTTGTCCAAAACCAACTGAATTTGTAGCAACAGCTGTAACTGCTAATTCTATCACTTTGGATTGGACTATTGGTAAAGCTAATGAAACTTCTTGGAGTGTGCTTGTTAAACAAGGTAACGATACAGTTAAAACACTTGTGGCTGATGTGCATCCTTACGTTGTTAATGGTTTGACTGGTAATACAACATATAGCTTTGAACTCCGTGCACTTTGTGCAGCTAACGATTCAAGTAAAGTTGTTGAACTCAAAAATATCACTACTGCTTGTGATGTTTATGCTCTTCCATACGAAAATGCACTTAATGGAATGCCTGCTTGTTGGACTATCGAAGATGATAATGCAGATGACCACTGGTCTTGGTCAAGTTATAATGGTTTAGGTTATGTTTCTTTGTCAACTACAATGGCGGACTCTTATGTTGCTGATACTGCTCGTTTGTTCTCTCCTGAATTCAATTTCGATAAGAAATACAACCTTTCTATCGAAATGAATACATACTATCAAACTGGTATCTTCAACGTGTTGTTTGACAATGGTACAACTCGTGACACATTGGTAGCTAACTATCAACATCATGATGCTTGGGATACTTTAACAATTGATATGTCTAAATACAAAGGTCAAAATGGTCGTATTGTATTCGAAGGTTGGGGCCCAAAATTGACTACAGGATACTCTGCTGCTTGGTATATCCGTAATATTGCATTCGTAGAACAACCTGTACAATATAATGTCGCAGGTACTGAAGCTCTTACTGGTTTCAATTGGGATGTAACTAAAAATGCTATGGCTTATAACGCAGAAACAGGCATCTACACATTGACATTTGCTAATGTTCCTGCAGGTGAACACCAATTGAAAGTTGCTAAAGAGGCAGCTTGGACTGAATCTTGGGGCTTTACTAACCTTGATAATACTAATTCATCTGCTAATATTTATAATCTTGATGGCAACATCGCATTTACTCTTGCTACGGCAGCTGATGTAACTGTAGAATTTAATGCTACAGCTAATACTATTAAAGTAACAACAACAGGTAATTTCTTAGAACAAAAACCTGCGCGTTACGTAGCTGGTAACTCTGGTTTGTGTAATGGAATGGAATGGAATCCAGGCGCAGCAGTCAATAAGATGACTTACGACTATGCTACTGGCGAATATACAAAAGTATTTACTAATGTAGCTGCTGGTACATACGAATTCAAAATCACTCAAGGCAATTGGGATAAAGAATTTACTAATGTAGATGCTACATGTAGCGATAAAGGTTGGGAAGGTGGCAATGGTAGCAACATTAAGTTCACTCTCAGAGAAACTGCTACTGTTACTATCAAACTTACTGCAGCTGAAAAAGTTTGCTTGACTTCTACTATTGGCGAATTTGGTAAAGTTGAAATCACAAGCTATACTCTTGTTGGTGATGCTGCTGTCTTTGGCACTGAATGGAACACTAATGACAACAACAACAACATGGTTCAAGAAGGCACAACAACTACTTGGACTAAAGTTTACACTAACATTCTTCTTTCAGCTAAAAATTATGAATATAAAGTTGTAGGTAACCACTCATATTCAGTATTTGAATATCCTGCACAAAATAAAAAATTAGCAATCAACGAAGCTGGTTACTACACTATTACATTCACATTCGTAGCTGGCAACAATCCTTCAATCAAGGCTGAAGCAGTTAAATATGTAGCTCCTGCAGCTCCTGCAAAACCAGCAATTCAATATGGTGGCGGTTACTTCACTGCAGACAATCTTCCTGTGGCATTGACAACTACAGAAACTCGTCCTAACTACATCCTTGTAACTATCGACGGTTCAGAACCTACATTTGAAGGCGTTCAAGCTGGTACTACATTGCCTGCTACTAATGGTCAACAAATTCCTATGACAGCTGCGTCTACTACAATCAAAGCTCGTGGTATGTTGTTCACAGAGGCTGGTCAACCATATCAAAACCCTGATAGTACATACGTATATGGTGAGGTTGTTTCTGCTACATTCACAAAAGTAACAGCTCCTGCAGCTCCTGTATTTACTCCTGCAGCTGGTGAATATGTTGATTCAGTACGCGTATCTATTGCATGTGCAACTGAAAATGTAGTGATTAAATATGAATTAAGCGCTGCAGAACCAACAGGTAAATCTGCAACATACACAAGCCCATTCTTGCTTACAGATTCAACTGAAGTATCTGCTGTAGCTTATCTTGCAGACGCTCAAGGTGCTCCTATCATGGACGTAGAAGGTATGCCAATCGCAAGTGCTGTTACAAGAATTCTTTATGGTGTTAATCCATACGTAGCTCCTATTGCTCCTGGAAAACCAACAATCCAATATGGTGGAGGTTTCTTCACTGCAGATAATCTTCCTGTGGCTGTAACAACAACTGAAACTCGTCCTAATTATGTTCTTGTAACTATCGACGGTTCAGAACCATCATTCGAAGGTGTTATGACAGGTGCAACATTACCAGTTCCTTCAGGTCAACAAATACCAATGACTGCGACAACAATTGTTAAAGCACGCGTTATGTTGTTGACAGAAGCTGGTCAACCATATCAAACTCCTAAAGGTGAGTATATCTATAGTGAAGTTGTATCTGCAACATTTACAAAAGTAGCTGTTCCTGCTGCTCCTGTATTTACTCCTGCCGCTGGTGAATACTTTGACTCGGTACGTGTTTCTATTGCATCTGCAACTGAAACAGTGATGATTAAATATGCATTAGGTGGTTCAGAGCCAACAGGTAAATCTGCAACATATACAGAATCATTCTTGCTTACTGACACTACAATTGTATCTGCTGTTGCTTATCTTACTGATGCGCAAGGCACTCCAATTATGGACGTAGAAGGCATGCCAATCTCAAGTGAAGCTGTATTTGCTGAATATAAAGTTGCTCCATACGTAGCTCCTGCAGCTCCTGCAACTCCAGCAATTCAATATGGTGGTGGTTACTTCACAGCTGACAATCTTCCTGTGGCATTGACAACTACAGAAACTCGTCCTAACTACATCCTTGTAACTATTGACGGTTCAGAACCATCATTCGAAGGCGTTATGACAGGTGCAACATTACCAGTACCTTCGGGTCAACAAATACCAATGACAGCTACTACTACTATCAAAGTACGTGGCATGTTGTTAACAGAAGCTGGTCAACCATATCAAACTCCTAAAGGTGAATATATCTATAGTAATGTTGTTTCAGCAACATTTACTAAAGTAGCAGCTCCTGCAGCTCCTGAGTTTACTCCTGCAGAAGGTGAATATACTGATTCAGTGCGTGTGTCTATCGTATGTGCAACTGAAAATGTAATTATTAAATACGAATTAGGTGGTGCAGAACCAACAGGTAAATCTGCAACATACACAGAATCATTCTTGCTTACAGATACAACTACTGTATCGGCTATTGCTTATCTTACTGATGCATTAGGTACTCCAATTATGGATGTAGAAGGTATGCCAATTGCAAGTGAGGTTGTATTTGCTGAATATCTTGTTAAACCTCATCAAGGTGTAGATGTTGATAATGTAGAAGTTGCAGCAATTGTTTATGCTAAAGATGGTATTGTTTATGTTGATACTGAAATGGGTAATATGATTGAAGTATTCACAGTTCAAGGTCAACGTATCTATGCTGCTGAAGCAATTACTCAATTGACTGCTATCGATGCATTTGTAGCTGATATCGTTCTTGTTAGAGTAAATGGTGAAATTATTAAGGTATCAGTTAAATAATGAATAATTTTAATTCAGACTTGTTCGATATATCGGACAAGTTTGAGTTGAAATAATATACGAAAAAGCGCAAATCTTTTTAGGATTTGCGCTTTTTTATGTTTATATTTAAGGAGAATACACACTCATATTGTGTATTTCTTCTCCTTATTTAACAGTAAGGTGCAAGTAACCTTCAAGCAAGGAAACCGCCAGCACTCATGATGTGTATTTTTAAATGGAAGTTATGGAAAAATTATTTTATACTTTGTAGGAACGTTAAGTTCGAATGATAGGGGTGACGATGTGTCATAATACCTAAATTGCTGCGTTGTTTTCAATATTAAGCTTTAGTCATGTACTTTAGTACACTCCTTTCAGCTTAAATTTCAACGCCTTGCACTTTAGGCATTCTGACACATCTAAAAGAGGCTGAGTCAAAAAAATCATTTTGACACAGCCTCATCTGCAAACTTCAAAGTTGCGAAGTTAGAAATTAAAAAATTCATTATAAATAGGAACTTTATACTTTGTAAGTACCTTTTTTTATTATAGCAATAACTCCCCATTCTCTATTCCTCATAGTTGCCCCGATTCTACTAAATTGATAATCCTCTCTATTGTTGCATCATCTTTATGCGAGCCGAATTCAGTTTTTAGACTTGCACCAAACATTTTAGCAAACATTTGATAGAATCCAGCAGAGAATGCACCTCTATAAGCTTTGATTAGTTCAAATGTTGTAGCCTCACATTCGCGGTCAACAAGGCGAATTAGCAACATTCCTTGTCGTAATGTAAGTTTGCTCATTCGGTCGTATTCCTGTTTGTAGATTCGTTTTTCAAAACCTCTCATATATTTGTCGCGCTCTTGTTTGGTCGGTAATTTCATCAAAGTGTCATTGGTTGCAATAATCACCTCTTTGATGTATTTTGATAGTGGGAGAGTACGTTTTACGTCACGAACAGTACGCCAATAGAACTTTTCTTCTCGTTTGTTTTTGAATTTCATTGGCGGATATACCCAAATGGTAGGTAAGTCGTATAGGGCAATTGTATCACCATTTTCAACGATTGCTTTAACACGTTTCTTTGAGGTATTTTTGGTGTGTATAAGCTCAGTTTGAGGCGCAGCCGAGGCAAATATACTCATTGAGCATATAAGTCCGCAAATCAAATATATTAGCCGTTTTTTCATATCTTTTAGACAGTGTGGAGTAGTGTAAGGTTTAATTATTGGTAGATAATTATAGTTTTGTGTATTTTGTTTATTTTGCAAAGTTAATACTAATTTTTTGTCTGTTAGACATAATTTGTGCCTTTTATGGAAATATTTTTATTATTGTCGATTTAAAAATTATATTTTGAATTTTAAAAAGTTAGTTTTTGCCGGAAATTTAAAAGTTGGTGCTTGTTATTTTAGTAAACTATTGAAAGTTTAAAAATGTTGAATTTGTAGAATAGTATGCGTTTTTTAGAAAAAAATGGGATATTAAAGTGATTTAATTTTGGCAGTTATTTTTATTTCTGTTTA